>JAGTUZ010000079.1 GCA_018224415.1 Bacteroidota bacterium
AGCAGAAAAACATCATGAAGCGTTTTTTCGCCGCGGTGGCGTCGGCGATGGCGCCCAGCACGGGGGAGGAGATCAGGACCAGGAAGGCCGAAATACCCAGTGCATAGCCGTACAGCGAGGTGGCGCTCAGTCCGGATACGCCGAGCCATACGATGGAAACACCCGCCTCCGGTACCACGACCCTGTCAAGGTACGGTCCGAAGAGGGCAGCGAGGATGGTCACCGCGAAGGCGGAATTCGCCCAGTCGTACATGTACCAGCCGTGGAGCACGCGGTCGTGGCTCCGGCGGGTCTGCACAGCCGTCGCGATGAGGTTCATACGGTCCTTTCGATCACGGTGGGAGGGACGGGATCTACGGCGGTGCGGCGCGGGTAAAAACGGAGTGATGGATCCTATTTATCCACCAGTCCCCGGCCTTCCTTTTTGATGCGGTTCTGCTCCCTGAGCGCGGACTGGATGCTGTCGAGCATGCCGTTGATGAAGCGTCCGCTCTGTTCGGTGCTGAAGCGCTTGGCGATGTCCACACATTCGTTGATGGTGACTTTCACCGGGATTTCGGGGAAATAGATGAATTCCACGATGCCCATGCGCAGGAGCATGATGTCGAGCGTGGCAATGCGGTCGAAATTCCAGTTTTGTGACTTCTCCCGTATGAGCATGTCGGCCTCCGCGCGGTGGTTGAGCACGGAATACACCAGCGCCTGCGCGAAGCGGTATAGCTCCGCCTCGTCGTTGAGCTCCTCGCCAGCGATGGTCTCGAGCAGCATCTCGATGGGTTCTCGGGAAATCTCGTAGGCGTACAGCACCTGCATCGCCTTTTCGCGCACTTCGCGCCGGGTTATTTTTTTCGTCGTCGACATGCACAAAGATACGTCTGCACACCTCGTGAACAAAGAACACGGGAGGGAGTCAGCTTCTCACCAACCGCACGTGGGGCCGATCGCCTCCGTCGATGCGGACGGTCACTCCGAAATGCTCGCTAATGATGTTCTCCCGAAGGACTTCCGCCGGCGTGCCCCAGGCGGCGGGATGGCCGTCGGAGAGCAGGAGGATGCGGTCGCAGTACATTCCGGCGAGGTTGAGATCGTGGGTGATGATGAGCACGCTGCGGCCATGGTCATGCTGCAGGCGGGAGAGCAGTTCGAAGAGCAGGGACTGGTGACGGAGGTCGAGATGCGCGTTGGGTTCGTCCAGCAGCAGCAGCGGCGTCTGCTGCGCGAGGGCGCGGGCGATGAACACGCGATGCTGTTCGCCGCCGGAGAGTTCGGTCATGCTGCGCGCGGCGAGGTGTTCGACACCGACCAGAAACATGGCCTCGCGTGCCGCGGCGTAATCGTCCTCGCGCTCGTATCCGAAGGATGAGGCGTGGGGATAGCGTCCGAGCAGCACCATGGCTTCGACGGTATAGGCGAAGACCACGGCTTCGTTCTGCGGAACCACTGCCATCATGCGGGCGCGCTCGAGAGGCGCGATGCGGGAGACGTCGGCGGCACCGGCGCGCACCGAGCCCGCGGCGGGATGCAACTGCCCGGTGAGAAGACGCAGCAGCGTCGTTTTTCCCGCGCCGTTGGGACCGATCACACCGACGAATTCCCCCGGCTCAACGGAGAAGGAGACGCCGCGCAGCACGTCGTCCGTGCGGTAGGCAAAACGGACACCGTCAATGGCGAGAGGGGGCGGGGGAGTGATGGTCATTTCAGAAGGAATCCTGTTTCACGCTGCCAGAGCAGCAGGTCGAGTTCGTCGGCGGGAATGCCGGTCATGTTCGCAAGATCTTCAAAGCGCTGTTCAATGTCCAGATACCGCCGCACGGAAATGCTCGATGGCCATTCCGCGAGCACACCCAGGCGGAGCAGGTTGCGGATGATGTGGCGGTCGACGATGCACAGTTTGCTGCGTCCGATGTTTCGCAGGAAATGACTGGCCTCCTTCATGCCCAGCCCACGCACCGTCGCGGCCAGCTGATTGCGGAGTGGCTTGTCCTCCATATCCGACGCCAGCAGCACACGCACCTCCCCGAAATGCCCGCGCAGCTCCTGAAGCCGCCGGGCCTTGGTGTTGTGAAAACGCACGTACCCCTCCTGCCAGGAACGCAGCAGCGGTGTGGGATCGAAACCATGCTCGCGGAAGCCGCGGTGCTCAAGCTCCGCGGCAACGGCGTCGCACTGAAGGGCGCTCGACTGCGGAGTCATCAGACAGAAGCACAGTTCGTAGAAATGTCTGTCCACCGGCACGCCGCGGAACTCCGCGAGCCGGACGCGCACGGCCTCCCCGTGCTGGTCATGCAGCTGGCGCAGTTCGTCGATATGTCCGGGTTGAAGGTCCATGACTCACTCCGCCAGACAGAGGCGCAGCCGGGCAAGTGGCGCGGCAAATTCCGTGCAGGACGGAACGGGCTTGCGTCCGTCGAGGCAGCGCAGCATACCGTCCCGCTGTAGGGTGTCAAGGATGTCAAGCAGCCGTGCGCGCTCGGCTTCGTTGCCGGTTCCGAACAGGTGCAGATGCGCGACATCAGCAGGAGCGCAGTGTCCACGACGACCGCGCAGGAATTCGATGAGCCGGCCACGATAGATGCGGCGCGGCACTTCGCGTACCATGCCGACG
>JAGTUZ010000080.1 GCA_018224415.1 Bacteroidota bacterium
GCTGTTTTGCTCCCAGGCCTCGGCGCGGCGCCCCTGGAACAGGCCGCAGTCCATGAGGATGCGGCTGCCGTTGACTTCGAGAAGATGCGCCGAGCCGGTGACGTTGCGCGCGGCGCCGTGAAAGCTGAGTCGGATCATGTCGTGTCCTCGTGTGGTTGCAACGCATCGCTTGCATGCGGCGGCCTGGCGGAAGTGCGGGGGCGCGGCGGTGATGCGGGGAAAACGCGGTTCAATAGCGGGCAAGCGCAAGCGCCGCGTCGTGGATGTTGTCTTCGCCGACGAGCACGGCCTGTTCGAGCACACGGGCGAATCCCACTGGCGTGTCGAGCGAGGCCACGCGGCGTACCGGGGCGTCGAGATATTCGAAGAGTTCCTCGCCGATGTATGCTGCGAGTTCGCCGCCGAAGCCGCCGGTCCGTCCGGCCTCGTGCACAACCAGTGCCTTGCCGGTCTTGCGCACGGTCACGGCGATGGCCTCGCGGTCGTAGGGGATGATGGTGCGCAGGTCGAGGACTTCGCATGACACCCCCGCGGCGGACAGCCGGTCGGCGGCATGGAGGGCGAGATGCACGGGATTGCCGTAGGTGATGATGCTCAGGTCCGTCCCCTCTCGACGCACACGCGCGCGCCCCACCGGCACGCAGAGTTCCGGACGCGGAAACTGCGAGCGCGCCCAGGGATGGTTGTAGAGATACTTCGGTTCGAGATACACCGTGACCCCGCGCGTGCGGAAGGCGCAGCGCAGCAGGCCCGCCGCGTCGTCGGCAAAGGCGGGCATGACGATGCGCAGTCCGGGGATGTTGGCGATGGCCGCCTCGATGCTCTGCGAATGGTAGATCCCGCCCTGGATGTAGCCCCCCGAGGCCAGACGCACGATTATATTCGGAGCGAATTGTCCGTTACTCCGCCAGTATTCATGCGCGGTGTTGACGAGCTGCTCCATGGCGGGCCAGAAATAGTCGGCGAATTCCGCGCCCTCGACCACCACCCAGATGTCGTCGCTGTAGCGGCAGAAGCCGTTGGCGGTGCCGAGTATGAAATCCTCCGCGATGGGGGCGTTGAACACGCGGTTGTTGCCGAATTCCTGCAGCATGCCCTTGGTGACGTTGAACACGCCGCCTTTTTCGCGCGAGGCGACATCCTGTCCCCATAGAAAAGTGCTCGGGTTGCGGCGGAATTCCTCGATCAGCGCGCGGTTGATGGCCTCGCGCAGGGTGAGGGATTCGTCCTCGTCTGCGTGCTTCGCCATCAGGGTGACGTATTTCTCGTTGGAGAGCGGACAGACATGCGTGTCGTCGGCGTTCACGAATTTCCGCACGGTCGCGGGATCGGGCTCCGGTGCGGCCTCGGCGCGGGCGCTTTCCTCTTCCAGTTGCCGCAGGTTCTCCGCTTCTATCGTCTCGAGTTCATCGTCCGTACAGATGGCCTCGGTAATAAGAAAGGCGCGCAGGCGGATCAGCGGATCGCGGCGTCGGGCCTCGCCCAGTTCCACCTCGTCGCGGTAGAGTTCGTGCCGGTCGGAATTGCTATGCGCTCCGATGCGCACGCAGTCGGCGTGTACCATGGCGGGACCCTCGCCCGAACGGGCGTAGGCCATGGCCTGCTGCATGACCTCCCATGAATCGAAGATGCTTGTGCCGTCGCAGTTGAGCACCAGCAGATTGCGGAAGCCGTGGAAGTTGTCAGCAATGTTGGTATTGGCGCTTTGTTCGTGTACCGGCACAGAGATGGCGTACCCATTGTTTTGCAGTACGAATACCACCGGCAGCCGCTCGCGGCAGGCGCCCGACAGCGCCTCGTAGAAATACCCTTCCGACGTGGCCGACTCGCCGCTGCTGTACACGGCCACCTCATCGCCCTCGAAGCGGTGGATGGCGCGCGCCACGCCCACGGCGTGCAGTGAATGGCTGCCGACGCAGGAGGACACGTTCTGTATGCGCATGGACGGCTTGGCGAAGTGGTTGCTCATGTGGCGTCCGCCGCTCGCCGGATCCGTCGCCTTCGAGAGACCGTTGAGCACGATCTCCTCGACCGTCAAACCCGCCGCGAGCACGGTCACCAGGTCGCGGTAGTAGGGAAAGAGAAAATCGCGTCCGCGATCGAGCGACAGTCCCAGCGCGAGCTGAATGCCTTCGTGTCCCGCACAGGGCGCGTGATACGACCACCCCTTCGACATCTTCAGATAGCGCGCGGCCTTCTCGTCGAGGCTGCGTCCGAGATGCATGAGCCGGTACCAGTCACGGACCGTCTCCGGTGTGATGTGCCCGGGCCGTTCCCCGAGCGGATGGAATTCTATGGGAGGATGTGTCGGCGTGTACATGTGTGTGCTTTCATCAGGTTCTATGGTGGAAAAATAGGGTATCGCGTGCGGCCTTCCAACCGGGGAGGACGTGAGGGCGTGAGGGCGTGAGGACGTGAGGGCGTGAGGGGGAATGGACGCGGAGAGGCGATACACAAAGGAACCGTGGGGGTATAGGCGGGGTGACCGGCTTTTCACCCTTGGAATTATTGATGAAAAAGTGCATCGGGCATGCGAAAAGTATTTGACTCCTGTCGTTTTTTCTTTATGTTTGATCGAGCATTCCATCACACCCACCAACCTCAGGAGGCCCCATGGCAAAAGCAGCTGCGAAGCCCATGACCAAAAAAGAGATCATCGACTTCCTTTCCGAGAAGAGCGGTCTCAACAAAAAACAGACCGAGGAGTTCATCACTCTTTACAACGATCTGGTCTACAAGCAGACGAAGAAGATGAAAGAATTCGTCATGCCGGGTCTCGGCAAGTGGGTCACCGCAAAGACCAAGGCACGCCAGGGACGCAATCCGGCCACCGGCGAGACGATCAAGATCCCGGCAAAGACCGTGGTGAAATTCCGCGTAGCAAAAGCCGCGAAAGATTCGATTCTCTAACAACGTCGGGCTGAACTCAACGTGAAGGCGCCGTTCGCGGCGCCTTCTTTAGTATACGGGCTTCAGCAGTATACGGGCTTAATCGTCCGCATTCGGGGATCCGTTTCTCCCTTTCTTTTCCGCCGCGCGCGGCGTATCCTTCCATCGATCCGCAGGGAGCGCGGGTCGTTTTGACAGCACAACGCCATCACAGACAAGGAACAGGGAGCATGGTTTCCATCGTCCACAGCGCGTCCACGCAAGGCGTCGACGCCTTCATCGTCAGCGTCGAAACGCATATCGAGAGCCAGATGCCGGGCTTCGTTGTTGTCGGCATGCCCGACCTCGCCGTGCGCGAGAGCAGGGAACGCGTCACCGCCGCAATCAAGAATTCCGGATGTCCTTTTCCGCTGCGTCGCATCGTGGCCAACCTCGCGCCGGCCGATGTGCGCAAGGAGGGCTCCGCCTTCGACCTGCCGCTGGCGGTGGGCATTCTTCTCGCGACCGGCGAACTGCCACCGGGTGATCTCGACCGCACGCTGCTGCTCGGCGAACTCGCCCTCGACGGCAGCCTGCGACCCGTGCACGGCGTGCTGCCCATCGCACTGGAGGCGCGCCGGCGCCGCTTCCGCCGGGTGCTGCTGCCCGCCGTCAATGCACGCGAGGCGGCGATGGTGCAGGGACTCGACGTCTTCCCCTGTGCCTCCCTGCGCGAGGCGCTGCGCCTGCTCGACGGCACACAGCCCGCGCCGAAGCCGTACCGCGTCAACTTCGAGGAGGTGTTCGCCCAGCAGCAGGCGAAGTATCCCGTCGACTTTTCGGATGTGAAGGGACAGGAAAACGTCAAGCGCGCGCTGGAGGTGGCCGCGGCTGGGGGACACAACATCATTCTCATCGGGCCGCCGGGTTCGGGAAAGACCATGCTGGCCAAACGCCTGCCCACCATCCTGCCCCCGCTCACTTTCGACGAGGCGCTGGAGACCACGAAAATCCACTCCATCGCCGGACTGCTGGCGCCGGGTTCGGCCCTTGTCGCAACGCGTCCCTTCCGCTCACCGCATCACACCATCAGCGACGCGGCGCTGGTGGGCGGCGGCGTGGGTTTCGCGCGGCCGGGCGAGATCAGTCTCTCGCACAATGGCGTGCTGTTTCTCGACGAACTGCCGGAGTTTGCGCGCAACGTGCTCGAGGTGCTGCGGCAGCCGCTGGAGGAAGGGGCGGTCACTATCGCGCGCTCGAAGTCCAGCGTCGAGTATCCCGCGAATTTCATGCTCGTCGCGGCGATGAATCCCTGTCCCTGCGGCAACGCCGGCAATCCCCGTCACGAATGCCTCTGCAGCGAACTGCAGGTGCAGAAGTACATCGGTCGGATCTCCGGACCGCTGCTCGACCGCATCGATATCCATGTGGAATGTCCGCAGGTGAAATACCAGGAACTCGCGAGCGACCGGCGCGGCGATTCGTCCGACCGCGTGCGCGTCCGCGTCATTGCCGCCCGCGCCCGCCAGCAGGCGCGCTTCTCCGGACGCAGCGGCATGCACAGCAACGCCATGATGAACCACCGCGACATCGCCCAGTACTGCCGCATCGACGAGACCTCGCGCGAATTGCTGCGCGCGGCCTCGCAGGCCCTCGGCTTCAGCGCCCGCGCCTATGACCGCATCCTCAAGGTCGGCCGCACGATCGCGGACCTTGCCGCCTCCGATGCCATACGGGCCGAACATCTTTCGGAAGCCATCCAGTACCGTGATCTTGATCGCAGGATATGAGCGGAGAGGTGGAAAGGCGGGGAGGGGGAGAGACGGAAAGGCGCCGAGGGGGAGAGGCTTGTCGCGTCAGAACGTGTGGACGTTCGGCTTACGCGCGCGTCCACCACTCCCTTGCCACCGCGGCGGCGAAACGCGGGAGGCCGAGCAGGTAGCGCCGCCAGAGACGCGAGGGCTCGTGCACGAGGCGGTGCAGCCATTCGAGGCGAAGCGCGCGCATCCACCGCGGGGCGCGGGCTCGCGTGCGTGCGAGGAACTCGAGAAAATTGCCCGTGGCCGCTGTGAGTGGAACACCGGCGGTGCGGAGATAACGCGCGATCCATTCGAACTGCAACGGCGTGCCGAGTCCGAGCAACAGCAGGTCGGGCGCGAAGGCACGTATGTCGGCAAGCACTGTGTCATCGGCCACATCTATCTGGCCGTGATGCGTGCGCACGACGCAGCCGGGAGCAGCGCGGTCGAGGATCGCGGGCAGGGCGGCTGCGGCCGCAGGACTGCCCCCGAGAAGATACACGCGGCGTCCCTGCGCCAGCGTGCGCTCGAGGAGGCGGTGATGAAAGTCCGTGGCATTGCCGTTTACCCATCCGCGGGCGCCGGTCAGGCGTGCGGCCGCGCGCACCGCCACTCCGTCGGCGACCACGAGCGCGGCGTCGCCAAGCAGGTCGCGGAGCCAGGGACGGTTCCGCGCTTCGAGCAGAATATGGAAATGGGCGTACGCGGTAAAGGAGGGGGGGGAGTCAGCGGCGACCGCGTGGGCCGCCGCGACAAGATCGTCATAGGCCGCGTTGTGCAGACGGACAGAGAGAAGGCGGTGTGTGCGCGGAGCGGCGCCCATGGCTCATGTGACGCGGATCAGCTCTCCGCTTCCTCGCCGTCACCGTCCTCGTCTTCTTCGTCCTCGGCACCGAACCAGCCGAGCAGAAGCGACATCAGCATGACGGCGTTCTGGTCCTGTTCCTCGACGAAGCCGCCCTCGTACTGCATGTCCGCATGCTCTTTCTTCAACATGCGCCACTCCACGTTGCCGAACTCGTCGAAGGGAGTCTCGTTCACTTCGTATCCCAGGAGTTGCAGCTTCGCCTCCACCAGCCCTTTCAGCAGGCCCTGGTTTTCGAACCAGTGCTGGAGGATGCGGTGCGCGAGTTCGGTGGAAAGGTTGGCCTCGTCGGAGATGACCGGGAGCAGCATCGACAGCGGGGCGCGGGCGATATTGCGGAAGCCGTGCAGCTGATGCTTGCCGGTTGCCAGTCGCGCGAGTCCGGCCCGGTCAGCCTCGAGCGCGGGACGCACCACGGCATGACGGAAGGCGCGGTCTTCCATCAGCGCGAACACCATGTTGGCGGGATGTTGCTGCGTGTTTTCGGAAGGTTGGTTATCGTTCTCGGGTTGATTGCTCATAGTGATCACCGGTCAGGTGGGACAAACAG
This sequence comes from Bacteroidota bacterium, assembly GCA_018224415.1. Lineage (GTDB taxonomy): Bacteria > Bacteroidota > Ignavibacteria > SZUA-365 > SZUA-365 > SZUA-365. The sequence goes on from JAGTUZ010000080.1 coordinate 6,083, forward strand.
AAACGTCATGCAATGTACCGTTTTCATGCGAGATCTGCGAGAGCGGACGCAAAGGTCTCCCGAGAGCGGACGCAAAGTCCTCCGGCGGGCTCACACTGTGTGACGCGGATCAATGGAAAATGCCCACCGTGGTCACACGGTGATTTCCTCGACGTCGGACTGCGGGGGAGAGTAATGGACGGGAAGCGTGATGAAGAAGGCCGAGCCCTGCCGCTCGGGTCCGTCGGCCAGGCGCGATGGCGACTGCACATCGATGGAGCCATTGAACTGGCGGATGATGTGCAGGACGACACTCATACCGAGACCGGTGCCTTCGATTCCTTTCTCCTTGGCGATGCTCGAACGGTAGAAATCCTGGAAGATCTTCTTCTGCTCGTCTACCGGAATGCCGATGCCCGAGTCCGCGATCTCGATGCGGATGTTATCCTCCTTTTTGTGGATGTGGATCTCCACACGGCCGTCCCGTTCGGTGAACTTATGCGTGTTCGAGATCAGATTGGCCAGCGCGAGCTTGAGCAGCTTGCGTTCGCCCTCGATGAAGATATCATGCTCGCTGTTGATCCAGGTGGAGAAGCGGATTTTTTTCGAAACAAAAAGGATGCGCATATCCTGGTAGATCTCGTTGATCAGCTCGGTGAGATTGACCTTGTCGATTTCCGGCTTTTCGGACAGGCGCAGCTGCGTGAGCTGCAGGATGTCGTTGACGATGTCGATGGCGTTGCCGAGGCGGATGCGCGAGCGTTCGAGAGGGCGCTCGAAGGCCTCCGGCACGCGTCCGAGTGAACCGTCGAGGATCATGTTGAGGTACGTGGCAGCGGCGGCGATCGGGGTCTTGAGGTCGTGCACCACCGACATCACATAACGTGATTTTGTGGTTTCCGCCTCCTCGAGCTTCCGGTAGGCCACCGTCAGCGAGCGCTCGCGCAAGTACAGTTCCTTGGAGATGGAGTTCGCGAGGTAGTTGCTGATCAGCAGCACCAGTGCGAGCACCGTGATGCGTGCGAATACGTACATCGCGCTGCTGTACTGTGGCGATCCGTAATATCCCTCGATGGAGAAATGCGGGATGGCGCCGGCCATTTCCAGCGAGGCACCGAGCGTGATCGTTGCGATGGCACCTATACTCAGGAGCGTCACCACTTGCCGTGGCAGGATGAGGCTGCCGATGATGACATGGAAAATGAAGAAGTAATAGAATGGTGACTCGACGCCTCCCGTCAGGTACACGAGCACCATCAGCGCCGCAATGTCACAGCTCATCTGCATCAGCGCATAATGCAGACCGCTGAACGGCGCATAATCCTCTGGTACGAAGCGATGCGTGCGGTGGAAGACGATGTTGTACAGTAACGTGATGAGGGAGAGGATACCGATGGAGAAGGACTCGAGGCGCAGCGAGGGAAACACCATGCCGAGCGCAACGAGTCCGGCCATCGTCGCCACGGTGATATAGCGCAAGTAGATAAGCCAGAGATTGCGCCGTTTGAGCGTTCGCCAAAACTCATCGTACATGATCCATTTCGGGACGAGTTCTATCATGCCGGAAGCTCCCGATGTGTTGTTCGTGAAGATAATCACAAGATCGGGAACGTGCAAAGACATTGGGA
>JAGTUZ010000081.1 GCA_018224415.1 Bacteroidota bacterium
ATGTCGTCCTCGTGCATGATAACGGGAATTCCCCTGTGCCCGGTGCGACGGTGTCCGTGTCGTTTACCGGACCCAATACCGGTACGTCCTCTGGTGTCACGGGCGCAAACGGGGTTGTGATACTGCAGACCCCCACGATCAGGAATCCTGTTGGCATATGGTGTTTTACTGTCACTGATGTACAGTTGAGCGGGTACACCTTCCAGACGGGCCACGCTGAGGGTGTGACCTGTGAAGCTTCGACGCCAAAATCGACCGGAACCTCTCCCGTTGCGATGGAACTGGAATCCGTGTTCCCGAATCCCGCGGATGCCGACGCGACGATCACTTTCACGGTTCCGGATGAAGGCACGGTGCGGCTCACCCTCCACGACCTCCTTGGGCGAGAGCGGCGTGTGCTCACCGATGGATATACAACTCGTGGCAAACATGTGGTGGCATTCCGCGTCGCTGATCTGCCGTCTGGACTCTACTATTGCCGTCTTCTCCACGGAGGACAGGCTCGTATACACCGGCTGCTGATCAGTCGCTGAAACAAGAATCATTGTGAGCGCACGGAACCTGTTGTTCCCTGGGCCTCGTCGCAGCTGCTTTGCGATGCAATCGAATCCACCGTCGGAAGGATGTCCAATCGTCACTCTCGAGGAGATATTGCGATGAGAACGGTCAGAAGCACCTTGATGGCAACCGCGTATACGATGTGTCTTGTTGCGATGTCTGCAATCCATCTCCAGGCACAATGGTCCCCGAATCCGAATGTCAACACAGCGGTCTGCACGCTGACTCGCGGGAATAGCCGCCTGGACATCTGTTCCGACGGAAGTGGCGGTGCGCTCATTGCCATAAACGCCACCATTCCTCCCCCCGTCAGTGAAAAGGATGTGTGGGCGCAACATCTCGATGCGTCCGGATATATTCAGTGGACACCCAGCGGGACTCCGCTGAGCATTCCCACAGGCTATCATCAGAACTATCCTCGCATTTGTGGTGACGGTGCAGGTGGATCGATTGTCGTTTGGAGCGATTACAATGAGCAAAAACTTCTCGCCCAGCGGCTTGATGGGAATGGGGTGGCGCAGTGGACAAGCGGTGGAACACTGCTCTACAGCGCCGTTCAGAATGGAATCGCTCAAGGTGCAAAGATCCCCGTTAGTGACGGAGCGGGTGGAGCGATCGTCGCATGGGCGGAGAACCGTGGCAGTGGATACGATATTCTCGCGCAACGCATCGATGTCTCGGGAAATATTCTGTGGGGATCCGGAGCGAAGTCTGTTTGCACGGCGACAGGCGATCAAACTATTCCGTTTCTCTGCAGTGACGGCAAGGGTGGCGTGATTATCGGCTGGTGGGATAAGCGCTCGGGAACCACTGGGGAGGTCTATGCACAGCGCATCGCGGCGGATGGTTCATCGCTCTGGCAGAATGACGGTATTGCGGTATGCACAGGTACTGACGTGAGTAATCATTTCGATATTTCTCCGGATGGCGCCGGCGGTGCGGTGATAGTCTGGAGGGATGTTCGGTATAGTGGATCAACGATCCATACGCAAAGAGTTGACGCAGGTGGTTCCTGCCTCTGGCAGAATAACGGAGTCCGCGTCTGCTCCGCGCAGAGCTATCAGGTGAGCCCCAGAATTGTCGCCCTGCAGGGAGGTGCAATCGTTGTTTGGGGTGTTTGGCAACAACCTAGCAACGATACGTATCTTTACTCGCAATATCTTCACTGGAACGGAACCCTGGCGTGGGATCCACTCGGTATTCCCATATGCCAGTCCGCCGGCTCAAAGTTGGAAATTGTGGCAGCGGCGACAACGAACGGTGCAATTATCGCCTGGACCGATCGGAGAAACGGTGGTTATATGGCCGATTGGGACATTTACGCACAAGGGGTGATGCTCGACGGTTCCGTGGCATGGCAGAACGACGGGCTTCCGGTCTGTACTGCCGCCGATTGCCAGAGAGAACCGGTCATCTGTGCCGACGGTGCCGGTGCCGCGATCATCGCCTGGGAGGACCGCAGAAATAATAATTCTAGTGTCTATGCGACCAGGACACCGATCCTTGCGCCGCTGACACCACCCGCCGCACCATCAGGACTTGCCGCCGTGGCGGCAACACCCGCCAGCATCCGACTCGATTGGAGCGACAATTCCGACAATGAATCGTCGTTCGTGATCGAACACCGGAAAGCGGGTGGTTCATGGAGAGTTGTGCAAATCCAGCCCGCCAATTCCACAACCGTCATCGTCCATGGACTTGAACCCGAAGTCCTGCATTTCTTCCGCATCAAGGCGGTGAATCCGTCATATGCATCCGTATGGTCCAACGAGGCAAGCGCGACAACGCCGCTGTTTCCCGCACCGGCGAATCTTTCGGCGACGGCCGTGGCGTCGGACGCGATCGATCTGCTTTGGGAGGACCATTCGGCGCATGAAACCGGCTTCATTGTCGAGAGGAAGAGCACTTCGACACCCTGGATGGCCACGGACACACTGGGGACGAATGTGACAGCGGTCCGTATCGAGCACCTGCAGCCGGCGACGATGTACACCTTCCGCGTGCGTGCGGTCGAGGGGAGGGTGTCTTCGGCTCAGAGTAACGAGGCGAATGCGACAACGCTCCTGTTCCTTCCGGCTCCGACCAATCTGACGGCGACGATACTGACGGCAAACAGCGCACGTCTGTTGTGGGAGGATCTGTCGGACGGTGAAAGCGGATTCGAAATCGAACAGCGTCGGGATGCGGGAAGCTGGGTACTCGCAATGCTCGCGGCAGCGAATGCCACGGAGCAGGAAATCAGCGGCCTGGAATCAGATGCGGAGTACGCATTCCGCGTGCGTGCGGTCGGCACGAATGCCTCCTCGTCATGGTCGAATGAAGCCATCGTCAGCACACATCTCCCACCGGAGACGCCACGGGATTTTTCCGCCGTGGCCGTCTCGTACAAGGAAGTCGAACTCTCCTGGACACGAGGTTCGACAAACGAAACCGGATTCGAGATCGAGCGGAAAGTCGACAGCGGCGACTGGATGTTCGCACACACAGCCGGTGCCGGCGTCATGACACTGCAAGATGAACATCTGCGGGAACAGACAACGTATGCCTATCGCATCCGCGCCTTCAATGCGCTCGGCGCGTCGTCGTGGTCGGCGGGCGTGAGTGTGATGACTCCGTCCATGCCGGTGCCGGGCGCTCCGTTTGGTGTCAGCGTTGAGGCGACTGGTCCGCAGAGTCTCCAGCTTACATGGGTGGCACCGTCACCGCCGTATCAGAGCGGATTCGAGATCCAGGAATCAACGACAGGAAAAGAAACAGATTTCGTGCGTGTAGTGCCGGATGCGCACGAGGGCGCCACACATTACCTCCGGACGGGGTTGTCACCGGAAACACGGTATTATTATCGCATCCGTGCATTCAATGCAAGCGGGAATTCCCCATGGTCACCGGTTGTTTCCGCCTCGACGATGAAGCTCGATCTGCAATTGCCGTCCGCACCGACGAACGCAACCGCACGTGCACTCGGGCCGGATGCGATTCGAATCGACTGGCGTCTTTCGTCACCTTCGAATGAAGACCACATTGAGATCGAACGTTCGCTGACCATTCGCGACGATGATTTCCGCAGCCTCGATTCCACAATACCCCGGCGGACTCTGACATACATCGACAGGGGTTTGCAAGTACGCACGACGTATTATTATCGTCTGCGCTGTCGTAATCAGTACGGGACATCGAAATATTCTCCCATCGCACATACGACGACATCGACATCGGAGATGTCAGCGGAACTGACGTCATCGATTGCCCGGAAGGAGGGGATGTTTGCCGGCCTCGAGCACCGTATCGAGGATGGGGATGAATCCATGCAAATCCTTCGTGACATTTTCGGTGATTATCCGCGCGGGTATGACGAGTCTCCCGCCCGGGAATTGATCGACGATTGGCGCACAAACGTTCCGATCGATCAGAACATGGCCGCGCAGTCGATGTCGCGCTATGCGCTGTTCGAGGAAACACTGCGTGATGCGTACGCTGATCCGTTGCGTACGCCACCGCTATCCGGCGCGCAGGACGTCGCCCGGCAGGTCGCACGTCCACTATCCGTTCTGACACGCGATCTTGGCGCTCTGGGACAGGGATGGGCACAGCAGCGCACGCTGGCGCTGCATCCGTATGTGGATGTGGCGATGCAGGACCTGCTGTGGGTGGCATATGACGGCGCCCAGACATTGCTCACGCTGATGGATCTGAATGCGGATGCCGATCTGTTTCGTTTCTATGCGTCAATACTCCGTGCGGCCGCTGCTCCTGATGTGCTGAATTCACGCGCCCTGCTGTCAATGAACGACTACTGGCAGGCACGGATTCTGGGGAGGCATTATCTGAGTGCAACCCAGCCGCTGATTGGGGATCTTGCGTTGCGGTGTGGCATGATGGAATCGCACGGAACCGCAGAGGAAGCTGAAGAGAAGCGGGAGGAAGCGCTGGTATGCATCGATACAGAAACGGCACGTTTCGCCGGGCAGTTCAGTGCGTACAATGCGATCTGCACGGCCCTTGATGCGGCCTACACGATCACGAACGCACCTGTGTCGGATGTGCCGATCTTCCTGCGCAGGCTCATGCAATTACGACCGCGGCTGATAGACGGCGTGTGCGCCGTCATCGGCCAGGCGGCCGAGCCAGTGACGCGGGCTCTGTATCTGACGGGAAGCACCGCAATCGCCGAGGTCACACCAATTCCACTGCGGTTGCGTGCGGCAGGTGAGTTGATATTCAATCCCGCCGCGGGAGGACTCCCGCCCGCTCCCGAGCCGTTCTTTCTCTGTCGTGCCGCTCGTCCTGGGGTGGATGGGAGAGTGATGGATATGGTGGAGGAGGACAGGGGACGGTTGCTCGCGCTTCGCGGATCAGTGGGCGAGGAAGATACCGCTGGAATCACGAGGGGGTTCGATGCATTGCAGCTGAGCGGGCGACAACTCATCGGGGAACTGGACCGGTTGCTGCGGCCGCTCTTCGGCATGAATCCGATCGTACTCTACAGCGATACCCTTCTTCGTGATGCGTACAACGCGGTGATGGCAGAAGCACAAATATTCAAATCCCGCCGCGTTCTGCTTTCAGTGCCTCTGGCCATGTACATGCTCGCACCTGACCCGCTGCAGCAACAGGACCTTCTGGCCGAAATCGACACGCTGCTTCGAACATCACAGGAGATGCTTGCCTCCGTGGAAGCGATGCTGCGACGCACGGAGGGATTGGTGGAGCGACCGGTGCTTGTGCTGGATCAGGGAACAGTGACAGCGGATCCGGCAGCAGGAATCAATCGTTACCGTTTGCGGCTGACGATTCACAATGTCGGTGTGGAGGAGGCGAGCGACGCGAAGGTGCATGTGCACCTCCTCAACGCCGCGGCTACGCTCCTCGGTCCTGACAGCATCGATCTCGGGAGGTTGTCAGCGGATTCGAAGCAGGACGTCGAGCTGGAGCTGGAGATCGCGAACGATCTGACGGTGCTTCCCTTTGCCGTCGTGACACACGCGACGAACACGGGGGTTTTCGTCGATGAACGCCATGCCCTCGTGCGACAAAAGCCAAGCGAAGTCGCTGAGCCGTCCATCCCGGAATGCATCCTGTATCAGAATTATCCGAATCCCGTGTCGACTTCAACGAATATCCGCTTCTCACTCCGGACCGAAGCCGCGGTACGGCTGTCGGTGTATGATCCACTCGGGCGGGAAGTGCATACGCTCATCGATACGCGACTCCCTGCAGGAGAACATGTATTCCCATTCAACGCGGCCGGACTTTCGGCAGGAGCCTACCTGTATCGGCTGCAAGCCCTGGGCCAGCGGCTGGAGAGAATTTTGGTGGTGACTGATTGAGGAAGTACCATTGTGCCTTCGAAAGATATTTCGATGAACGGAGAGGTCAGTGATGGAAATACGACTGTGTGTGGAGCCGTCGAAGCGGGCGGCATCCCCCCTTGCCCCGGCATGGATCCGCCGGACAATCTGCCTCTCCTGCCTCGTTCTGCAGATGTTGGCTTGTCCCGAAGGTGATCTTTGTGCCCAGGACACCATCGAAGGCCTGCAGTCAAGAATCGCCGCATTGACCGACTCGGACACGACGAAGGTCGACCTTATGCTGAAGCTGCCGCGATTTCTGCAGCAGGCACGGCGAGGAGAAGAGATCCTGGCCGTTCTCGAAGCGGCAAGGGCTCTCGCAGAGAAACAGAAATACACGCACGGGAGCGCGCGTGTCCTCTGCCAGCTCGCCTATCGACATATGACAGCCGGGAGACATGATGAAGCCACCCGACTTCTCGAAGAGGCGATGGCCTTCGCTTCCAAAGCCAAGAATCCGGATGCGCTCGTACGAACCCTTCGATTGACCGGTATCTTTCACCTGCAGAGAGCCGCCTATGATTCTGCGGTTGCCGTCTTGCATAGCGCAGAGAACCTGGCCTCGACACTTCCCGATTCATCCGAACTCATTCAAATCATCAACCTCCTTGGAGTTGCGCACCATGACAAGGGGAACATGGCTGACGCGGCAACGTATTTTTCACGCTTTCTCGGAATTGTGGAGCGAAAGAATGACACGGTCGCCATCGCTCAGGCCTTGACGAACCTGGCGAATACCATGGCCCGCTTCGCACCCGACAAGGCACTTGCGTTGTACCAGCGTGCACAGCGATTCTATCGCACGAAAAACAATCCATTTGGCATGGCGTGCAATCAGAATTCCATCGCCCTCATTCAGAAGAACATGGGAGAGTATGCGGATGCGACACGAAATTTCGAAGAGGCGATCTCCCTGTTCGAGCAACTTGGGGATGTACGGAGTGTTCTCAGTACTTCCTCGAATCTTGCTTCACTTCTGAGCACTCTTGGACGCAGGGAGGAGGCGATCAGTCGTTATACCGGAATCATGGAAACGGCTGAGCGACTTGGATACCAAGACGCTATCGCGCAAGCAAGCATCAATCTCGGGAGACAGCACCAGAGTTCGGGAAATATCGCGCTGGCTCGGGAACACGCGTTCCGCGGCTACGAAATTGCAAACGCTCTGGGAAAGATGGAATATCGGCTGGACGCCGTAAAACTCCTGTTCGAACTCGCCGAGCAGAGTGACGATTATCCGCAGGCCTTGCGTTATCATCGCGAGTATGTCGCGGTACGCGACAGCGTTGCGAGCAAGGAAACACAACTGAACATTCACGTTTTGCGTGAACAGTACGAGGCGGAAACTCGTGAGAAGGAGATTCGCCTCTTGCGCAAGGAAAAGGAACTGCAGGCACTGCTTCTGGCAGCGCAGCAGAGTGATCTCCTCCGCCGCGCATTGGAGGCGAAGCAGCGCATGCAGCGGCTGATGCTTCTCGAGGCGGAACGAGAGGTGGATCGGGCGAAAATTCAGAGGCGCGACGTTCAGTTGCAGCTCGCGTCCAGTGAAAGGAAGCGACAGGAGCAGCAACTCGATCTTGTTGAACAAGACCGTCAGATCAAGGCATCGGTGCTGACGAAACAGGAAATCCTGCGGAATGCCTTGATTGTTGGTCTTATTATGATATCACTCCTCTTCGTTGCGGCGATCAGCCGGTATCGGAACCGGCAGAAACTCACAGAATTGCAGGTCAGAGAAGTACAATTACAGGCAGACGCCGCGGAAGCGAAATCCATGCGTCTGGTCGCGGATAAGGCATTGAGGGAAAAGAACCTTCAGAAAATGCTTTCCCGTCGGCTGATCGAGTCACAGGAGCAGGAACGCAAGCGTATCGCCGGCGAGCTGCACGACAGTCTGGGACAGGGATTGCTCGTCATACGCAATCGTGCGTTCATGGCGAAGGAGCACGTCGCCGATGCGGGGAAGCTGGAAGAGCAACTCGATATCATCGCGGAAACCGCGGGGAATACCCTCAATGAGGTCCGACAGATTTCCCGCGCCCTGCGCCCCTACCAGCTCGACCGGTTTGGTCTGACCGCATCGATCACCGGTCTGACCGACACCCTTTCGGAAGTGTCCTCCATACACTTCGTGTCAGAAATAGATGCTGTCGATGGACTGTTTTCCGCCGCGGATGAAATCAATGTCTTCCGCATTCTTCAGGAAGCGGTCACGAATATTCTCAAACACGCGGATGCAACCGAAGCATCGATCAGATTGCGTCACGACAACGGTCAGGTGTCGCTGCTGATCACGGATAACGGAAGGGGGTTTGATGTCTCCACCTTGCGGAATGGTGGGACGATGGAACACGCCGGTCTCGGACTGCAGAGCATGTTCGAACGCGTACGCATCCTGAACGGCGAGATCGAAGTCGAATCGGGCGCCGGGCAGGGGACGACGTTCACATTGCATTTCCCTTGTAAAACGAGCGTTGCGAAGAATTCAGAAGTGATGATCACGGAGAACGAGGGGCTGACGTGAAGACACCCGCCGGAATCCCCGTTATCGTCGCGGATGATCATCCGATTTTTCGTTCCGGTCTTCGCGATGTGCTGCACGGCAGCGTACGCTACCATGTTGTGGCGGAATGCGCGGATGGCGTCGAGGCATGGAACGCCATCCGCGCATTCAACCCAACGGTGGCGCTTCTTGATATTGAAATGCCCGGGATGTCCGGCCTCGATGTCGCGGAGCGCATCGTGAGAGAAGGGGGGGAGACTCTCGTGGTCCTGTTGACGATGCACGACGAAAGAGAAGCGGTTGAGCGCGCGCGGGATCTGGGAGTTCTCGGCTACATTCTCAAGGACGATGCGGTGACCGATCTGATTCACTGCCTCGATGCAGTGGTGAACGGAGCACTGTACATCAGTCCTGCGCTCAGGTGCAGGAAGCCACAACTTCGATACCCTGAGACGGACAGACCGGAATCCGATGGGTTCCGCTCGCTTACGGCAACGGAACGACGGGTTCTCCGGCTGATTGCGCAGTCACGCAGCAGCGCGCAGATTGCGGAGGAGATGTATATCAGTATTCGGACGGTTCAGCATCATCGGGAAAACATATCCCGGAAACTCGGGATCAGTGGCGCGAATGCGCTTGTGCGATACGCCGTTGAAAACAAATATTTTTTTCAATGATCGAATCATGCCGTGCACAACGATTTCCATCCCATCAACCGATTAACCGGACAGGGGCAGCAATGCGCCTTCTCATCGTAGAAGACAATGACGCCATGCGGGGAACCTTGCGTGATCTTCTGTCCTTCATCCAAGGAGAGATCATTGAATGCGCCGACGGCAGCGATGCCGCGGATGCGTACGAGCATCACCATCCCGATCTCGTGCTCATGGATATTCGCATGCCGATCATGGACGGACTGACCGCAGCCAGGGATATCCTCGGCAAGCATGCTGATGCACGCATCGCCATCGTGACAGAATACGACGACCGCTTGTATCACACAGAGAGCCGTCGCATCGGGATAGAGGAGTACTTCATGAAAGATGATCTGCGAGCACTGCGGCAGTACGTCCAGGATGTTTTCTCCCAAGTGAAATAATTTGCAGTCCTCGTCAGTCATCCCTTCACCGTCGGCAGTAACTGCTGATGCACATTCTTCAAACCACAAACGGCGCCCCTTGCGGAGCGCCGTTTGCGGTTGCCACGAGGGAAATGTGGACTTATTTCATCAGCATCATCCGCTTGGTCACCGCGCGTCCCTGGGCCTCGAGGCGGTAGAAGTACAGGCCGGAGGGGAGGTTGTCCGCCTGGAAGGTGACCGTGTGGTTGCCGGCGTTGACGGTGCCGCTGGCCAGCACCGCCACCTCGCGGCCGAGCGCGTCGAGCACGACGAGGCGCAGTTCGCTGTCCTCCGCCACATGGAAGCGGATTTCGGTCGAGGGATTGAAGGGATTCGGGAAGTTCTGCTCCAGCGTGAAACCGGCCGGTGTGCCGCCCATTGCGACGGCCTTGGCGGTGCCGCAGTTGCTCGCCACGGCATAGCCCGCTCCGACGCCATCATCGGTTGCGCTGCCGTTGACATTGTGGCGCACGGCGATCTTGCATTCGACCGTGCTGCTGTTGCCCGAATTGTCGACCGCGGTGACATACACCGTGTACACGCGTCC
>JAGTUZ010000082.1 GCA_018224415.1 Bacteroidota bacterium
CATGAAACCATCATCCGCTTCGCCCCGCCGCTGGTCATCTCGAAGGAAGACCTCGACTGGGCGCTCGAACGCATCGAAAAGGTCCTGACATCGTTATAATTCCTCTCTCAATCATCCATCCAATGGAGTGATCCATGGCAGTAAAAACACGCATCAACACGATCATCGTCGGCGCCGCCGGCCGTGATTTCCACAACTTCAACATGGTCTATCGGGACAACGAACTGTATAATGTGGTGGCTTTCACGGCGGCGCAGATCCCTGACATCGCCGGACGCAAATACCCCGCCTCCCTCGCCGGCAAGCTCTATCCCAAGGGCATTCCCATCCATGTCGAGGACGATCTCGAGAAACTGATCGTGAAGTTCGAAGTGCAGGAAGTTGTGTTCGCCTACAGCGACGTGACGTACGATCGCGTGATGAGCATCGGCAGCCGCGCCACCGCGGCCGGCGCACATTTCAAGATCCTGAGTGCGAAAGACACGATGATCAAGAGCAAAAAGCCAGTGGTGTCGGTGACGGCCGTGCGCACGGGCAGCGGCAAGAGCCAGACCACACGCAAGGTTGCCAACATCCTGCAGGCCATGGGATTCAAGGTCGCTGCGATCCGCCATCCGATGCCCTACGGAGATCTGGCCAAGCAGAAGGTGCAGCGCTTCGCGTCCATCGCCGACCTGAAGAAACACAAATGCACCATCGAGGAGATGGAAGAGTACGAGCCGCATATCGTCAACGGCACCATCATCTACTCGGGCGTCGACTACCAGGCCATCGTCGACCAGGCGGAGAAGGAAGCCGACATCATCCTGTGGGACGGCGGCAACAACGACATGCCCTTCTACAAGCCCGACCTCAACATCGTGGTGGCCGATCCGCTGCGCGTGGGTGACGAGTTGAGCTACTATCCCTCCGAAGCCAACCTGCGCATGGCCGACGTCGTTGTGATCAACAAGATCGACAGCGCCGAGCCGATGGACGTGCTTGAACTGCGCCACAACATCCGCAGCGTCAATCCAAAAGCGCAGATCATCGATGCCGCCAGTCCGCTCATCGTCGAACGCGGCGAGCAGATCCTGGGCAAGCGCGTGCTGGTCGTGGAAGACGGTCCGACGCTCACGCACGGCGAGATGGAATTCGGCGCCGGCACCGTGGCCGCCGAGAAGTTCGGCGCCGCCGAGCTCGTCGATCCGCGCCAGTGGGCCGTGGGTTCGATCAAGAAGACCTTCGAAATCTACCCCGAGATCGGCGTACTGCTGCCGGCCATGGGTTATGGCGACCAGCAGATCAAGGACCTCACCGCGACCATCAACAAGGTGCCCTGCGACCTCGTTGTCATCGGCACCCCGATCGACCTCAAGCGCGTGGCGAAGTTCAAGAAGCCGTCCGTCCGCGTGCAGTACGAACTTCAGGAAATCGGCGAGCCGAACCTGAAAACCGTGCTCGACGTGTTCACGCAGAAACTCTAAGACCGCAAGTCTGATTCGATTCAAACGGCGCTCCCCGGAGCGCCGTTTTTTTTCCGCGCGCAACGGGATTCATGGCCTGCCGCGCCGAAGCTCCACGAAGTGGAGCGAAGGCGGGTCCTTCCGTCCTTCCGTCCTTCCGTCCCGCGCGGCCCTTTCCCCCTTTCCCCCTTTCCTGCTTTCCGCTATCTTACCGTATTCGATATATCCGAAATTTCCTTCTCCGGAGTTCATATGAGATCCGCCTTCCGATCCGCTGTTCTTCTCCTTCTCTTCATTGCCACGGGCATGACGGCGCGGGCACAGGGCAGCTGGGTGCAGCAGCCCACGGCGCTGCAGTCGGCGCCGACGACGTTTGTGCAGGTGGGCGGACTCTGGGGCGTGGCCATGTCCGACACGGGCACGGGCTTCGCCGCGGGCTATGCCTCCGTGGCCAACGGCTTCTCGGGCGTGCTGCGCAAGACCGCGGGCAATCCGACCTGGTTCGTGCTGCCCTCATCAAACTTCGCGTCGCTGCCGAACAGCCACAGCCTGTGGTCGGCGGTGACCGTCGTGGGCACACACGTGTGGGTGTCGGGGTCGAACGGACGGCTCTTCAAGTCCACCGACAATGGCAACAACTGGGCGGCCGCCACGAACGGTCTGGGCGGAAATACGCTGTACGACGTGTTTTTCAAGAACCAGAACGAAGGCATGACCGTCGGCAGCGACGGCGTGTTCTATTACACCTCCGACGGTGGGGCGAACTGGGTGGCGCAGACGCTGCCCACCACGATTCCCAACACCACGCCGCTCTATGGCGTGCACAGTGCCGGGAGCAACTGGTATATCTCCGGGGGAACGAACACCCTCATGCGCGGCACACCCGCCACGTCGTCGACGGGCTGGGTCGACCTGACCGGCAACGCACCCGGCGTCGGCGGCATCGAAGGACTGCAGTTTCTCGACAACGCGACCGGCACCATCGGCGGCATCACACTCACCGGGTCGTCGGTCTACCGCACCACGAATTCCGGCGCGAGCTGGACGTCCATCGGCGGCGGCCTCCCCGCCCTCAATCCGTACAACGGGGTCTTTTTCTTCCAGTCCGACACCGGCTGGGTAGGGAATTCCTCGAGCAATATCTACCGCACGATCAACGGCGGACAGAACTGGACGCAGTCCTCGACCACCACACTGCCCAGCCAGACCCTGAGCAACTGGCTCACGCGTCTCGCCTTTCCCTCGCGCCACATCGGCTTCGCCAGCGGCGGAGCGCCCGGCACGAGCAGCACGGGGTGGATACTCCGCTGGCAGACCCCGCCCATACCGGACATCTCCACCACACCCGACTCACTGGCCTTCGGCACGCTGGACTGCGATACCACCACCACGAAAATCTTTACCATCAGCAACACCGGCGGCGCAGTGCTGAACATTTCGCAGATCAGCTTTTCGTCGAGTGAATTCAGCATCGTGGGTCCGCCCCCTACCTCGGTGCCCATCAGCGGCGGTGCGACCTTCGTCATCCGCTGGACCCCCGCCGTGCCGGGGAGCATGCCCGCCAATGCCGGCATGACCATCACCAGTGATGATCCGGATGACAGTCCGTATTTCGTGTCCTTCCGCGGGCAGTGGAATGTCGGCAACTTCGCCATTGGGAATAATTACGACTTCGGCACCACCTGCGTCGGCGACTCGCTGGACATCAACCTCATCATCACCGTGACCGGCAACCTCTCGCCGGCGATCATCGCGTTCGAACACGTGAGCGGGCCGACCTTCGTTCGCCTGGTCACACCCGCCGTGGGTGCAACCATCGGCGGCAGCACGCCGTTCACCTTCCGCGCCCAGCCATCCGCCGGTGGCGCACTTTCGTCGGTGTATCGCCTGGTGTACGGCAATCCCCTCTGCCCGAAGCAACAGCTGATCACCTTCACCACGTCGGTGCAGAACGCCGACCTCGCGTTGAATCCCGTGGTGGTGGACTTCGGTGACGTGTGCGTCGGCGAGGAAAAGGACCTTGAGGTCACCGTGACCAACAACGGCACGTCCAACGGCATGATCAGCCAGCGCATCTTTGCGTCCGGACGCAACGCCTTTCCGAACCAGCATTTCACACCGTTCGGTCCGGTAACCCCGGGGTCGTCGATGAAGTACCGCGTGCGTTTTGCGCCGACGAGCAACGACACGGGCATGATCCAGGCCGAATACAAGCTCGTGGTGGATCCCTGTCGCGACACACTGCTGCTGACGCTGAAGGGCCGGGGCGTGTCTCCGCGCATTGTCTTCACGCCGACATCGGTGCTGGGACTGGGACCGGTGCCCACCGGACAGGTCACCGAGGAAAACGTCTTCATCACCAACACCGGCAACACGGCACTGAATCTCAGCGCCATCACGCTCAATCCGCCACATCCGCGACTGACGCTGCTGAACGCGCCGCCGCTTCCTTCGATGCTGTCCCCGGGACAGACCGTTTCGGTGCGCGTGCGTTTCACACCCGACCGCGTCGAGGTCATCAACGCGAACCTTTGTGTGCACTGGTCCTCGCCCTGCGCTGACTCGACCTGTCTCCCCGTGGCTGCCACCAGCGGAGACGCGCCGACCATCGACGTCGCGGCGATCTTCGACATGGGCCTGCAGCCCTGCGCGGGCGAGTTGCGTGACACGTTATGGGTGCGCAACCTCGGCGGGGGCACGCTGAACATCAGCCGCTTCCTCCTGGGCGGCAACGATCCCGGCCACTTCACCGTGCACGCGCCGGCCACACCCGCGCAGGTGCGGGGCTTTGATTCCGTTGCCATCGTGATCGGCTTCCTTCGCGCAGACAACGGGACGAGCAGCGCCGAACTGACCATCGAGCACAACGACTCCAAAAGCAGTGGCAGCAGCATCGTGCAGCTGCGCGCAGATCGACAGAGCGTCGAGTTCGGCGTGACCGGCGACACGACTTCGACCTTCGTCTCGTGCGCGGGTGTCGGTGCGAACCGCAGTTTCCAGATCCGCAATCTGGGAGTGCAGGAACTTGAAGTGCGTGATATCATGGTCATCGCCGGATCATCGGAGTTCCATGTTGCCAGCACGCCGCTTCCGACCATGATTCCCGGCGGCTCGGGACTGCCCTTCGAGATCAATTTCACACCCCCGCAGAAAGGCATGTTCACCGGCACCGTGCGCATCACCGTGGGTCCCTGCGACGACACCTACCTTGTCAACGTCACCGGACAGGGCAACATCACCGAAGTCACCTTCACCCCCGATCCGGTCGACTTCGGCAACGTTGACGTCGGCAACTCCAACACCCGCGTTGTGCGTGTCACCAACAACGGCACAACCGCGTTGTCCGTGAACGACATCTTCCTCCGGCCGGGCTCGACCGAATTCAGCCTCGAAGCACTTCCGACGCTGCCGGTGATCATCAACGCCGGAGCGTTCCGCGAGCTGACCGTGCGCTTCTCCCCGCAGTCCGTCGGCAGCATCGAGACAAATCTCTGCGTGAGCGTGACCGCTCCCTGTCCCGACACCGTGTGTGTCACCGTGCGCGGACGCGGCAATTCCACTGGCCTGGCCGTGACGAAAACCCGTCTTGAATACACGCTTGATCCCTGCTCCTTCACCGAGCGCTGCGATTCGCTCGACGTGGTCAACAGTTCGGGCGCCACCGTCCGAATCACCGATGTGCGTGTCGAGCCAGCCGGCGGCTTCACGGTCACGCTCCCCGGCGCGCTGCCGCTCGCGATCGGCAACGGCGGCGGCGCGACGGTGAAGGTCTGCGCCCAACCGGGCTTCACCGGCACACGCACAGCGAATCTGGTTATCGAAAGCGACGACGCGGCCGTGCCGCTGATCCGCATTCCGCTCACCGCGCGGCGCGACAGCAGCGGCTTGGCGCTGTCCCGCCTCACGATCGATTTTGGTACGATTGCTCCCTGCGAGGCCGGAATTTCCGAATTCGTATATATTACAAACACCGGCACGCTGCAGGAATTCCTCGACACGCTCGCGCGCAAC
>JAGTUZ010000083.1 GCA_018224415.1 Bacteroidota bacterium
GCACGCTTGTTCCCCTTCCCCTTCAGAATGGTCTTGACCATCTTGCCGAATTCCTTGTCGCGCTGGCGGCGCTCGAGGTAGCTGCGCTCGTAATGGGCGGCCTCGCGCTGCAGCTTGAGGTAATGGGCGAAGCGGTCCTCGTCAAGCGTGCCGGATTCCAGCGCGGCGATCACGGCGCAGCCTGCCTCCTTCGTGTGCGTGCAGTCAGAGAAGCGGCATTGGGCGATAAGCGCCTGGATGTCACCGAAGGTCTCGGCCAGTCCCGTCTCGGCGCCGATGTTGCCGAGTTCGCGCATGCCGGGCGTGTCGACCAGCAGCGCGCCGTTGTCGAGGCGCACGAGCTGCCGGCGCGTGGTGGTGTGGCGTCCGCGATGGTCGGCCTCGCGCACTTCCTGCGTTGCGAACACCTCCTCGCCGAGCAGGGCATTGAGCAGTGTGGACTTGCCCACGCCCGATGACCCGAGCAGGCAGGAGGTGGATCCCGGGACGAGGCCCGCGCGGAATTCCGCCACACCCTCGCCCGTGCGCGCGCTGAGCATGATGCACCGCGCACCGCCCGCCACCCGGCCGATGCCCGCGCGCAGTTCGGCGCGGAGCACCTCGTCGGCGAGGTCGATCTTGCTCACGAGCACGACCGGGTTGATGCCGCCGTCGCGGATCATGACGAAATAACGCTCGAGGCGGTGCAGGTTGAAATCGCGGTCGGCGGACATCACGCAGAAGGCCGTGTCGATATTGGATGCGAGCATCTGGTATTCGATGTTGCGGCCGGGATCCTTGCGCCGCAGCCAGCCGCGCCGCGGCAACACCTCGTGCACCAGCGCGAAGGTGTCGTCGTTGAGCAGCTGCGCCGCCACCCAGTCGCCGACCACGGGCAGTTCCTGCGCGTCGTCTGTCGCGTAGAGCAGGCGTCCTGTCGGCTCGCCGCGCGGCGTGCCACGTTCGCACAGCAGGTCGTAGTTGTTGCGATTCACCGCCGTCACCCGCGCCGGCACCAGCTCCGGCCGCCCCAGCGCCTCGAAGGCCTCGCGGTCGGTCCGGCTATATCCGTAGTCAGTCAGCTGATCCATGGTTGCAATGTAGCAAGGCCATCGCTGCCTGGAAAGTGCTCCGGCACTTCGTGCCGCATCGGTGCTGCGCACCGCTTTGGCGCCTCCGGCGCCGCAGGGCGCAGGAGACGGGAGAGCGAACGCGGCCAGAGGACTTGCCAGCTACCCCGGTCCGGGCTCCCGGCCTACTGCCTACTGCCGCAGGCGCAGCCTGCGATGGCGGCAGGCGAAGCCTGCCCGGGCCGCGCGCGACCGCGCGCGATAGCAGCGCGCGAAGCGCGCCATTGCTATCTTGACTGTATTCCGCTACTTTACACCGTCCGAATCCGCTGTTTCACGTCAATTCCCTCCTCATGGCCGATTCCTCGCAGAACACGACGGGACTATTCGCATTCTTGCTCATCTTCACCCTGACGCTGGTCGGGACGGTGAGCATGCAGAAGATGGCGGTCCAAGGTGCGATCAACGCGGTGTTTCCGAACTACGAGATCTATGCGGATGTGCTGCCGGGAGTGGAATGGATCATCATGGGCCGCGACCTGGCGCCGAAGGACGAATTCAACACACAACGCGACCAGCTGAACGAGATTTTCTACAAACTGCGGGGAGGCGAGTACGATAGAGACGCGACGGTGAACATGCTGCGCGGAAAGAAGGCGCTGCGGGAGTTCACACAGAACAACGAGCGCACGCTGTACTTCATCAATCCCTACCTCGCCATCTTTCCCCTGCATGTCTTTCTCGCCGGACTGATCGCCTTTCTCGTGTCGATGTACCTGCCCGCGGGCAGCAACGTGGCGTGGGTACGCAACAAGCTCATGCGCGATTACGACCGCGTTGGTTCGCTGCTGGAAAAACAGTTTGATGCGCATGGCGTGGACTTCCGGCAGATGTTCGACCTCTCGCGCTACAAACGCGAACAGCTGCTGCGCTTCACCACGCTGCCGCAGGTGGTGGTGACCGAGGTCGAGGACTATATCTCCCTGCGTGACTATATCGAAGGCAAGTCCCGGAATTTCCTCGTACCGGTGCTGTTCTATTTCCGTTATCGCATCTCGGCCTCTTACGGCAACCTGATCCAGGGACTCGTCTCCGGCGGCGCGGCCATCCTGATCTTCGTCATCGGACTGCGGGGACTCAAACTCATCCCGCCTGAGGAGCCTTCACTCATCCTCATGGCTCTGTCGATCGAGTTCATCCTGCTCATCGTGCTCATGGTCACCTTCGCCGGCTCGGCACAGGAGGAACGGCTCGATCGCGTGGTGAAGGAACTCGAAGCGGAGCAGCGTGACGCCATCAAACAGCAGACCGACACCATCCACGAGGTACTCGGACGCACCAGCGGCGGCGGCGGCGATGGACTTTCGGTCGCCGACAGCCTCTCCGAGTACGAGGAGCAGCGTCTGCTCGACGAGGTGCTGAGCCTGATGATCAAGGAAGCAGAACGGAAGCGGGGCGCGTAGTGGACGCTGAACAGATCTACATCCCTCGACCCGATATTCGACAGCAGTTCGACGCGTCCCTCGAGCGCTGCGCGTCCGAGGGACTGCAGATGCTCTGGCTCTTCGGCGAAAGCGGGCAGGGAAAAACCTGGTTCGCACGCAACTACCAGCAGGAAAAACGACAGCATGTGCTCGTCTCCTACGCGCAATGCTCGTCGCCGCTCGGCAGCCAGTCCACCAACGTCCTCAAGCCCTATCAGCCCCTCAAGGACCTGTTCGAGGATCTCCTCGCCAATCAGGCCAACCACCGGCGCAAACTCAATCTGATCAAGAACATTTCCCTGACCGTGCTGGCGATCATCCCGATCGTGGGCGAACTGGCCTACGGCGTCAAGGAGATCCGGCGCGACCTCCACGAGTTCAAGAGCGGCCATCGCGAGATCGATTTCACGAATTTCGTACGCGAATATCTTCATGACCTGAAGGCTATCGCCGTGGAGTCGCCGGTGCTGCTGGTGATCGACGATGTGCAATGGGCCGACGTTCCGACGATCGAGGCGCTGCGCAAACTCTTCACCGACGAGGAATACCGGCAGTCCCATATCACCGTCGTGCTCAGCGCGCGGCGGGACGAAATGCAGTCCGTGCCCGAGCTGCTGTCGCTGTACACCCAGTGCACGCAGGAACGTTTTGCCCTGGAAATCGAACTGCCGCCGTTCACCTCCGCGCAGATTCGTGATTTCTACCAGTCACGATTCCCGCAGGCGCCGCAGCAGCCGGAACTGCTGCTCTGGCTCGAACAGAAAACCGGCGGCAACCCGTTTTTCCTGCAGTCCTACATCTCGCATCTGCTCCTCGAGAATCTCATCGACGTGCGCGGACTGGTCACCGGTGACCTCGACGCGTACCGCGGCCTCCCGGCCGAGATTCGCCTGGTTACCAGCTGGCTGATGAAGGCGCTGAAGGAGAGCGATCTCACGCTGTTGCTGACGGCCTCTGTGCTCGGGTACCAGTTCTCCCTGCACGAGCTGATGCACCTGACGCAGCGCAGTTCGCTGGAACTGATCCGCGGCCTTCGGCGCATCAAGATCGCGCACGGCATCGTCGAGCCTGTCGGCTTCCACCTCATCAACGGAAAGGAATCGACGGTGTACCGCTTCACCCAGCACTCGGTGCACACGGCGCTGTACAACGAACTCACGGCCGAGGAGAAAGAGGCACTGCACCGCATGACGGCGCATTACCTCAACGACCTGCGACTGACGCACGGCCATGACTCCGACGTGCAGAATTCCATCGCCTCCGCCCTCATGCTGCATTCCCGGCTGGGACACGAGCCGGAGCTGGAGTACCAGTCCATCCTGCTCAAAGCGCAGCACACGGCCGAGGACCTCGACGAAAACGAGATCATGCAGAAGCTGCAGCAGCTCTCGCCCTCGCTCGGGCTGCCGTTCGACCAGATTCTCGAGACCTACCATCAGGCCATGCAACTGGCACCGCTGAAAACCCGGCACGCCGCGCGCGAATCGGTGACGCTCAGTGTACCGCAGGAAGAGCGGGAGGGCGATGGCGGACTCGGCGCCTTTATCTCGCGCATCATCGCCATGCTCGGACGCGGCAACGCCGCCGAGGCCAACGTGCTGCTTGAAATGCACGTCCATCGTGCCGAGCGCCGCGGCGCGCTGTCACATCCCATCGTGCACATTCTCTATGCCCTGACCGGCGAAATGCTCGGGCGCGACAACGAGCGGTCCATGCGCTCGCTGCGTGCCGCCACCGTCGGAACGGCGCATCCGACCTACGCGGCCTTCGCCCGACTCGCGCTGGCGCTGTTCGCGCGCAACGACGACACACTCGTGCTCGGGGCATTAAAGGAAGCGGCCGCATACAACGGCCGCCACAGGGTAGTGATCCACACGCTCGCGGCGTGGATCGTCAATACGCGGTTCCGGGACCGGGAGGAGTTTTCATCCATCCTCGCCTCGCATCCCGTCACGCCGAAGGTCGGCGAAATGCTGCAGCAGCGCTATCCGAAGACCGCTGCCGCGCTGCGCCGCCAGGCGTGACCACGGCCAACGTCGCGCGACATCCATCGGGAAAGAGACGTCGCGCAGCATTGATGGTTGTGCACAGGACATTACGCCAGTTCCGTACCCTTAAAGAAATAATTGACCTCGAACGAGGCAGTATCCTCGGCATCGGAGCCGTGCACCACGTTGCGTTCGATGCTGGTTGCCATGTCGCGGCGGATGGTGCCGGGATCGGCATTTTCCGGGTTCGTCGCGCCCATCAGCGAGCGCCAGCGGGGAATGGCGTTCTCGCCTTCGAGGGCCATAAGCACCACCGGACCCGAGGTCATGAATTCCATCAGCGATCCGAAGAACGGCCGTTCGCGATGCACATAATAGAAACCCTCCGCCTTGCTCTGCGTGAGCTGCTCCATGCGCATGCCGATGATGCGCAGTCCTTCCTGCTCGATGCGTTTGACGACTTCGCCGACGAGGCCGGCAGCCACGCCGTCGGGCTTCACGATTGCGAGTGTTCTTTGCATGGTATTACCTGTAAGGTTATTTGAAGATTGAGTGATTGATACGTTGTCTGTGATCAATGACAGATGACAGATGAGAAATGACAAATGACAGATTCTAATGATCTGTCATCTGTTATCTGTCATCTGTTATCTGTCATTTGTCATTTGTCATTTGTCATTTTCTATTTCCTGGCTCCATGCGTGAAACCACGATACAGCATGGCATTGTGGATGGAGATGAAGGCATTGGCATCGATGCCGTCGACGAGTTTCTGGAACTCCTTCATGCGGCTGCGGCGGATCATCGAGGTGATGATCGCCATGCCCCCGCTCCCGCCTTCTGCCGGAATGATGGTGACGCCGAAGAGATTCTTCCGCAGCGCGTCGGCGATGGCGTCGGCATGATGCCGGGAGATCACGTAGATCTGGTGGAAGCCGATGGCCAGCTTCTCCTCGATGAGGATGCCGATCAGCGTGCCCGTCGCGAAGCCCAGGGCGTAGCCCGCGATGTTCCACGGATTGTCGAGCTGCGCGAAAATCTCCCGGATCGCGATCACCCAGATCAGTGATTCGAACAGTCCCAGCAACGGCGCGAGCTTTTTCTTGCCCTGCACGGTGAACAGCGTACGCAGCGTTCCGATCGACACGTCGCCGATTCGGAGAAAGAAAATGAAAAGGGAACTGAGTAAAAATTCCATAGTCCTGTGTCCGTTTAAAGAATACCAGCCTGTAATCTACTGAGGATTACGGTGGGGAAAAAAGGCGCTTCGTTGGATCCCCTGAACGGAAAAAAACGAGCGCCCCCGGAAAGGGGCGCCCATGAAATATTCGTGATGTGCTTCGTGCCTCGCGGCTTGGTGGTTTCTTCCTACCGGGCGACGGCGTCGAAGCGGGCGGCGACGTCGTTCCAGTTCACGACATTGAAGAAATTCTGCACGTACTCGCCGCGCTTGTTCTGGTACTTGAGGTAGTAGGCGTGTTCCCACACGTCGAGCACGAGGAGGGGAATGGCGCCCCACTGTGTGAGATTCTGATGCTTCTCCGCCTGGAGGATGACCAGACGGCGACCCATCGGCTCCCAGGCGAGAATGCCCCAGCCGGAACCCTCGACACTGGTGGAGGTGGCGGCGAACTGCTTCTGCATGGCGTCGGCAGAACCGAAGTCACGGTTGATCTGCCGGAGCAGGGCGCCGGCAGGCTTGCCGCCGCTTCCGGGCGCGGCCATGTTCTTCCAGAATATCTCGTGCAGGATGTGTCCCGATCCATGGAAAGCGGCCTTCTGCGCGAGGCGGTCAATGAGCCCGAAGTCACCCTTCGCACGCGCGTCGGCCATGCCGGCCAGCGCGCCGTTGAGTCCCTTGACATAGCCGGCGTGATGGATGTCATGATGCAGGCGCATGGTCTGCGCGTCGATATGCGGCTCGAGCGCCTCGTAGGCGTACGGCAGCGGGGATAGCGTGTATTCCCCGCTCGCGTCGACGGGAAGGGAAAACAGCCCCGCCTCCTCATGGTCGAGCCGACCGGCGATGCCTTCGAACGGAGCGAGCACGGACAGTCCCGCCGCGGCGGCACCCAGCTTCATGAAATCACGACGTGTGTTCGACATGGAAAAATCCTCGGAGTTGTTGGAACATTTACATTCCTATACAACCCGTGGAGTGTCCGGTTTCGTTCCTCCCTGCTACCCGTTCACGCACCCTGACCCTCACGTCCTCACGCCCTCACCCGCCTTCGCGTCTCCGCCTGGGGCGGATCCGCTACGGCGCGGCAGGCCGCCCTCACGATTTCCGGAACACTTTCTCCGTGCTTGCGACAATCATGGTGGCCGTGGCGTCGGAAGTGACGTTCGTGATCGTGCGGCACATGTCGAGGATGCGGTCGACGCCGAGGATGAGGGCGATGCCGGTTTCAGGCACGCCGACCGAGCGCAGGACGATGATGAGCATGATGATGCCCACGCCGGGCACGGGCGCGGTGCCGATGGAGGCGAGCGTCGCGGTGAGCACGATGGTGAGCTGCTGGGTGAGCGAGAGGTCCATGCCGTAGACCTGGGCGATGAACACGGCGGCGACGCCCTGGTAGAGCGCGGTGCCGTCCATGTTGATCGTCGCGCCGAGGGGGAGCACGAAACTGGTGACGGACTTGGGGGCACCGACGTTTTCACAGCACTCCATGGTCACGGGCAGTGTGGCGGCGGAACTGCTGGTGGTGAAGGCCACGAGCTGGGCGGGACGCAGTTCGCGAAGGAAATCCCGCAGCGGTACGTCGCGTGCAACCGTCTTGAGCAGCAGGGGATAGACCACGAAGGTCTGGATGGCCAAGCCGCCCACCACGGCCACGATATACCACAGCAGTGTCTGGAGAATGCCGAAACCGAATTCGGCGATGGTCGCCGCGATGAGCGCGAAGACGGCGTACGGCGCGATGAGCATGACGAAGTCCACCATTTTGATCATCGCGTCGCTGATGGCATCGAAGAAACCGATCACGCGGCCCGCCTTCTCACGGTCGATGAACAGCAGCGTGATCCCGAGCAGCAGCGCGAAAAAGATGATCTGCAGCATTTCCGCGTTGGCCAGGGCCTGCACGACGTTTTTCGGGACGAGGTTGACGAGATAATCGATGAAGTCCACCGATATGTTCTGTTCGATTTTCTCCGCAGCGTCTTCCTGGTAGGCGGCCAGCAGACGGTCGCGCGCACCGGCGTCCATGCGTTCTCCCGGACGAACGATGTTGCCCAGCGCCAGTCCGATGCTGATCGCGACTGCGGTGGTGACCAGGTAGTAGGCGATAGTCTTGCCTCCGATGCGGGCCATCTTCGACACGTCGTGCAGGCTGGAGACGCCCACGAGCAGTGAAGCGAACACCAGAGGAATGGCGATCATCATGAGCAGCCGGATGAAGATGTCCCCCAGCGGCTTGATGGCGGTGGCGATGGTCTGTTCCTTGGCCATGGCGCGTACGTCGTTGAAACGACGCTCCCCTTCCGCGTCCCGCACGGTGACGGCGACCGCCCCCGTCGATTTTTTCTTCGCTTGCCGGAAGGCATGCAGGATCTCGGCCTGTTCGCCCGCCTCGAAAGACAGCGAGGCGCCGTCACGGACGAGCGTGACTTCCGTCCACTCGCGCAGCGCGACCTCGCGGTCGCCGCGTTCGTCGGATACGGAAAGCAGCAGGAGATGCTGGTCCACCGCAAACAGCAGTCCGAACAGCACGCCAAGCAGGAGTCCGAGAAGGATCTGGATATGAAGAGCCGGTTTTCTGAATTTCATCATACCTGCCGGAGAAGAAACGACAGAAACATACGGTGATAAAGAAGCACTTGGACGTCGCTTTCGCAAACGGACGAACCGCGCTGCGTCAAATGCGCACCGGAAGGCGGCGCGCTCCCCAACTCCCCGGCGCCGCATCGAAGTGCCCGGCACAGGATGCACCGCAGGAGGCGCAGCATCCCTGCGTGTCGAGTCCCCACGCGGTCAGGACATAGCCGTCACGGCCGATGAGCAGCGCACCGCAGGAGTGGCAGACGGTGCCCTGTCCCTCGGTGTCGGACACGTTGCCGGTATACACGTAGCGCAGGCCGTTCGCGAGAGCGATGGCGCGCGCGTGTCGCAGCGTGGCGAGGGAGGTCGGGGGAAGCTCTGTCATCCGGTAATCGGGGTGGAAGGCCGTCAGATGCAGGGGCACGGCGACGCCGAGTTCCTCGGCGATCCATCGCGTCATCGCATCGATTTCCGTTTCGGAATCATTTTCCCCGGGAATGAGCAGCGTGGTGATTTCCAGCCAGACCTTTGTCTCCCGGGCGATGTACCGCAGCGTGTCCTTCACCACGTCGAGCCTGGCCGAGCAGAGCCGGCGGTAGAAGGTGTCGGTGAAGGCCTTCAGATCGACGTTGGCCGCGTGCATGTGGCGGTAGAACTCCGCACGGGGTTCGGGATTGACATATCCGGCCGTCACCGCGACGCAACGCACGCCGCGTTCGGCGCAGGCCTGTGCGACGTCGATGGCGTATTCGTGGAAAATCACCGGGTCGTTGTAGGTGCAGGCCACGCTCCGGCAGCCGTGGCGCACGGCCGCGTCGGCGATGGCCTCGGGCGTGGCGATATCGGCGAGGCGGTCCATCTCCCGCGACTTGCTGATGTCCCAGTTCTGGCAGAAACGGCAGGTGAGATTGCATCCGGCGGTGCCGAAGGACAGCACCGCGCTGCCGGGATAAAAATGCGCAAGGGGTTTTTTCTCGATCGGGTCGATGCAGAAGCCGCTGGAGCGTCCATAGGTGGTAAGCACCACCGCGCCGCCTTCGTTGCGGCGGACGAAGCAGAGACCGGGCTGTCCCTCACCCAGTTCGCAGGCGCGGGGACAGAGGTCACAGACGACGCGATCGTCGCCGGTTGCGTGCCAGTAGCGGGTGGGAACCGTGTCGCGCATGTCGACAGCCCTCCGTGCAGCGGCCGCGGGGAGAAGAGGCAGCCGTTCCGCCGCGCGGCCGACGGCGGAACGGCTATTGCATATCCTATTTGTAGGTGGCGATGCGTGCCATCTGCATTTCGCCATCGGCGGTAAGACTGGCGCCGGCGTGTGATCCCGCACCGGCCAGTGTGCCGTTCATGACGAGTTCGAACGGCCAAAGATTCTCCACGCCGACCTCGGCCGTACCGTTCAGCGCGATTTCCATTTCCATGATGCCCTGCGCGCCGCCGAAGGTGATGTCGACGTCAAACACCGCGGTCTTCACACCGTCCCGCTCGCCAAGGCGCTGCAGGCGGAGCTTCGCGCCGCGCACGGACAGTCCGCCGTCGGTCATGCCCGCGCCGAATTCCTTCAGCATCTCGTCCTTGAGTTCAAGTTCCTCCCCGACGCGCATGGTGCGACCCTCGAGAATCCGGTTGAACTGCGCTTCCGACTTGCCGCCGAACTCCTTCATCATGTACGTCCGCTCTTCCTTGGTCACGTCCGCACCGTCTTCGGACGTTACCGCTACACTGTCGTCCCGTCGTTCGATGATGTAGGTCTTTCCGGTGACCGGGGCGGATTTCACAGTGACGGGCTGCATTGGCTGCATGGAACGGGCGACGGCCTCGGTGACGGTGATGCGTTTCCTGGTGACGACATTCCCCTCGGTTTCCAGCACCGTTTCGGTGAACACCTTGCGCTCACCCTGCTCCATGTCGAGCACCTGGTCCGTCCCCTCCGCATTGACGCTGATCAGTGCGACGAGCGCCATCGTGTCGACCGCGCTGCGGGTCATGCCGACGTCAGGCGCTTTCACCGAGAACGTGACTTGCTGGGAGATGGCGACAACAGGCAGGAGCAGGAGGACGAACAGGACAGACAGACGCTTCATGAATACTCCGAATGATTGGTAGACGGAAAAGATAGGCATTCACCACCAGCTTCTCAATGCCAAAGATTCCGCTGCCAAAGATACCGCCACGTTCTACCTGGAAAAACACGCATTCCCTCGCTATATTTCCTTTTCACCTCCGGGGTACTATTTATTCGAATGATAAGGAAGGAGCGTTCCATGTCTCGTTCATACCGCATTTTCATGGTCCTGATCGTGCTTGCCGCCTGTACGACGGACACACGCGCGCAGGGGTGGTCGCAGGCCCTGCCCACCGGCACCAACCAGATTATCAACGGCATTTTCTCCGTGTCGAACCAGCTGGCCATCGCCGTCGGCAGCAACGGTACAATCATCGGCACCTCCGACGGCGGCAACACCTGGAGCAGCGGCACCAGCGGCACAACGAAAAACCTGCGCAAGGTTTTTGTCAGCGGTCTCACGATTCCGACCATTACCGTGGTGGGCGATGACGGCACCATTCTGCGCTCGACGAACGTGGGCGTGACCTGGACGCCGTGGACTTCCGGCGTGACGCTGGACCTGCACGACATCTTTGTGCACGATCCGACAAACGGCACAACGATGACCATCGTCGGGGAGAGCGGAGTGATTCTCTGGACCAACAACGGTGGACAGAACTGGATCCTGCGCCTCAGTCCGCTCCCGAAAAATCTCAACGGCGTCTTTTTCAAGACCCTGCTCGAAGGCTTCGCCGTGGGCGATGACGGCACCATCCTGCACACACTCAACAACGGCAATAACTGGTTGACGGTCACGAGTCCCTCCACCACCCGCCTCAACCATGTGTTCTTTCCCCACGCCGACACCGGCTGGATCGTCGGCGACGGCGGCGCCATCATCAAGACAACCGACGGCGGCAGCAGTTGGGTCGGACAGGCGAGCGTTACCTCCGAAAACCTCGAGCGCGTCATGTTCACCGACGGCAGCAACGGCAGCATCGTCGGCGATAACGGGGTGATCCTGCGCACTTCGGACGGCGGCGCGAACTGGCAGCAGCAGACAAGCGGCACGACCTTCGATCTGGCATCCGTCTTTTTTATCGACGCGCAGACCGGCTTTGCCTGCGGCGAACGCGGGCTGGTGATCGCCACGACAAACGGGGGCTGGCCGGTCGAACTGTCGGCCTTCTCCGCCACCGTACGTGACGGCGACGCGGTGCAGCTTCATTGGGAGACGGAAAGCGAGACCCGGAATTACGGCTTCGAGGTCGAGCGCCACGCCGGCGACGACTGGGAACGCCTTGGCTTCGTGGCGGGACACGGCGACAGCCGCGAGCGACATCGCTACAGCTTCCTCGACGACGGCACCGCGGCACTTGCGGACAACAGCATCGGCGCCCCGCCGATCCTCCGGTACCGCCTGCGGCAGGTCGATTTCGACGGTGGCTGGGAATACTCTCCGGAAGTCCATGTTTCGATCGCGCGCACCCCTGCTCTGGTGAACCTCGCGGGCTGGCCCAATCCGTTCCGCGAACAGACCGCACTACAGGTGACCCTGCCGCAGGCCGCATCCGTGCGCCTGCGCGTGTTTGACATGAGCGGCCGGCTCGTGGCCACCCTGGCCGACGGTCCGCTCTCCGCCGGCACGCATGCCCTGCCATGGCGCAGCGGCGGGCTGGGCAGCGGACGCTACCGTGCCGTGCTCGACGTCGACGGCGATCCCGCCCTGCGGCGCAGCACCGGGCTCGTGCTTCAGAAATAATCCGATTTCTCGTTCCTGTTTTCCCATATCACAACACAAAGGATCGATTGATGATCGTCACCACCACTCCAAGCATCGAGGGTCAGACCATTCACGAGTACAAGGGTATCGTCAGCGGCGAGGCCATATTGGGCGCGAACATTTTCAAGGATCTGTTTGCCGGCATCCGCGACATCGTCGGCGGTCGTTCGGCCACCTATGAAAAAGAACTGCGCAACGCGAAAGACATCGCGCTGCGCGAAATGGAGGAACGCGCGATCTCGCTCGGCGCCAACGCCATCGTCGGCGTCGATCTCGATTACGAAAACATCGGCGCCTCCGGCGGCATGCTCATGGTCACTGCCAGCGGCACCGCCGTCGTAGCGCGCTAGCGCGCGCGCAATACGCTGTAAGCAATACGCTGTAAGCCTTACGCTGTAAGCCTTACGCGGTGCGGGGTACGCGAGGGCGGAATAAACGACGCCTGTCGAGGCTCCGGAGAACCGGAGAACCGACAGGCGTATTGCGTATTGCGTATTGCGTA
>JAGTUZ010000084.1 GCA_018224415.1 Bacteroidota bacterium
CGATCACCGCGCCCTCTCCGATTCCCAGCAGCACGTCCTGCGACCGGTCGGCGATGCAGACGCGAATCGTTGGGCCACTTCCGGTTTCTGCCAGACGTGGTGCGGCACAGCCCGATAGCAGCACGGCCGCGAGAATCAGGGTCGTGTGCAGGCGGTGCAGAAGAGACGGGGGGACCGGTAGACGTTTGTTCATTCTCTACGCACAAATATGACGAAGGGCATGTCTGACGGCATGCCCTTTGTGGATGTTGCTGCCCCCAGCATCAATCGCTGTGAGGCGCATCGCAGAAACTGGTGATGCATGGTCCGCGTCAGCGGAACATTGCCTTGATGCTTCCCCAGGTTCTCTTGACGCTGCTGACGCTGTGGGAAACGGTGATCTCGTTCGAATAGGACGAGGGACCCGATGTCTCCACGATCTTCAGCCGGTAGACGTACACGCTCTCCGATTCCTTGTAGGCGGAGCGGTCGATGTACGTGTACAGTGAATTCGAACCCTTGGGGGAAACGGTGGCGAGACTTACGAATTCGCCGTTCGACCCGGCCTTGCGTTGGATCTCGTAACGGAGGAGATCGCTCTCGCTGCGGGTCTTCCATTCGAGAACAACGTTGTCATCATCGCTTCTCCCGTTGAAGAAATCAAGGAAGGCACCGCCGACTGCGGTTCCTGTAACGATGAGAAGGACAAGAAGTATGTTGATGCTTCGTTTCATGATGCCAGTATAGTTCAGGTCGAATGAAATGTAATGGGATTTCCTTGCATTGTCAAGTGCCGAAGAAGTGCCTCATGATATTCTCACCATCCATGATTCTGTCCGGTGTGCGCTTTTCCATGGTTTCGCTCGGTGTCTTCTCCTACTTTTCTGCTTGGGACATCCGTGACGTCATCGCATCAACAGGGAGACACAGCATGAAGCGATTCGTTCCTTTCCTCCGATTCGTTCCTTTCCTCATGGTCATACTCGTTTGTATCGACGGTCCATGTCTGCATGCGCAGGACGTGGTGATCAATGAATTCATGTTCGCGCCTCTGTCGGGAAGCGCCGAATGGATCGAACTGTACAATCCCGGCGACAGACCGGCCAACATCCGAGGGTGGACGTTGTCGGACCGCAGCAGGAAAACAACGCGTCTTGCCGACGAAGATACGTTCATCCCGGCGCACGGTTTTCTTGTCATCGCCTCCGCCGTTCCGTTGGGGACGGACTGGGAACAGATACCCGTCGCCGTGCTGCTTCCCTCCTCGTTTCCATCGCTCAACAACAGCGGCGATGATATCGTCCTGCGCGACGCTGAGGATCGCCTTGTCGACTCCCTCACATATACCGCCAGTTGGAGTCCGACCCGCGGGGTTTCGGCCGAACGCATCCGCGCCGACGCTCCTCCCCTGCGGGAGAACTGGGCACCGTCGATGGCGTCTGCGGGCGGGACACCCGGTGAGGAAAACAGCGCCACCGTGCTTCGTGCCGAGCCCCGGAGCCGTGGCGACCTTCTGTTCAACGAACTGATGCCTGCGCCTCTCCCTACATCCTGTGAATGGGTGGAAGTCCTCAACAACACCGCAGACGATATTCCCCTCGGGCGGTGGACGCTGTTGGGCAAACCGAACGCAGAGGGGAAGCGCCCCGGCATCACCCTCCCTGCCGATGGGGGGGTCGTCCCTGCGCGTGGGTATGCGGTCATCGCGGCGGATTCTTCCGTTCTGACCACCCATCCTGCGCTCGGCACAACCGATGACGTCCTGCTTCTGATCCTGAACCGCAGCTCGCTGGACCTCGGCAACAGCGAGGATGAACTGCTGTTTGTCGACGCGACGGGCAACGTGATCGACAGCATGTGGTATCATGAGTCCTGGCACAGTCCGCTCCTCCCCTCGACCACAGGAATCTCGCTCGAACTGATCCATGCAGCCTACCGCACGCTCGGCGACGAAGCATGGAATTCCTGCAGCGATCCCTCGGGCGGCACTCCGGGCAAACGCAACTCCGTGCATTCCGAGGCACCGCCCGGACAGACAGGAAGTGCGTCCGCAATCAGCGTGCAACCGAATCCGTTTTCTCCCGATGGTGACGGTTTCGAGGACGCCTGCCTGCTCCGCTGCGAACTGCCCGCGCAGGTCAATCAGGTGCGCCTTCGCGTGTACGACGCGGAGGGACGCTGCATCGCCACGTTGCGGAACAACAATCCGATGGGGAGGGAAACGCTGGTGGTGTGGGATGGAACAGACGATGCGGGCCGGCGCGCGCGCATAGGTTGTTATGTCGTGCTGCTCGAGGGACTGGATCCGCAGATGAACACGGTCACGGCAGCGAAAACCGTTATCGTTGTCGCGCGGAAATTATGAGCGCTTCCGGGATTGAAACAGGAAGTGTTCCATCGACTTTTTCAGTTCCTCGATCTGGAATGGCTTGGAGAAATAGGCGTTGCAGCCCGCCTCCAGGCTGGAGATACGGTCCTTCGGAAACGCATGTGCGGTCACGGCGATGATCGGGGTGTCGCCGAAGCGGTTGTCGTGACGGATGCGCTTCGTCAGGGAAATACCGTCCTCATCTCCCTGCAGTGAAAGATCCATAAGGACGAGATCGATGTGCGTGCTCTCGATGATCGCCCAGGCGGCCTGCGCCGTTGATGCGATCCGCAGATTGTACTC
>JAGTUZ010000085.1 GCA_018224415.1 Bacteroidota bacterium
CCGAGGCATCGCCTCCCGCCGTCCGCATCTCGCCAACTGGACGTGGGGGAGCAACGGATTCTTCAAGATTCTGTGAGTGGTCGAACATCAAGGACGAGGTGAAGGATGGAGAAACGGGACAGCGCTTGATGCGCAAGGGCCGTGGAGGAGGGATTGCCAGTAGAGCAGCGATGCTCGGTCAACCGTAACAACCTGACGAACATGAATGGACCCGGTTCCAGCCCATCCGTGCGCACTGAATGGAAAATGGATGGTGCCATGCGTCCGCACGCGAAATAACAACCGGCCTCACGGCCCTGATTTCCGGCAAAGAAAGTCCAGGTGCCGCAAGGCCGGCTTTGCGAGTCAGTGTGACTCAAACCAATAATTGGAGATTTCCATGCAAAACGCAAGGAGTTCCGAAACTTTCTCCGGCGTTCGTATTAATGCTCCTGGAACGATAGCCGAGTTTCCGGATATCTGTATCGACGATATGGAAGGAGTTTTCGTCTGCTGGCGCCAGAACGGATCGGAGATCATGCTCGCACATGTCGACTCGGGTGCCACGATCACCGGTCACCTTATGGTGATGAGTGGGAATGTCGGCGTGCCTCGCGTTGTCGAGGACGACTCGCGCAATGTCTATCTATGTTATACAGGTGCGGGTGGGTTCCATATCGGAAAGTACTCGATGCAACTTCAGCAAATAGGCGGTCTCTATAATCTCAATGGACCAGGTATTCATTATCCAAAGATGGTGAAAGATCGGGAGCGTGGTGTCTGGTGCGCGTATCGGGATTATTCCGATGTGCAAGTGTTCGCCTGGGGTGGAGCCACTGTTTCGATCTATACCGGTGCAAGCGTGACTTCCGGTCTGGCCCTAAATCCCGTCTACGAGTACGACATGGTTGCAGACGTGCATCCGTCCGATCTTGCCGGATCTGTAAAGAACATGAGCAATGCTCCGTTCGATCGCCGGTATGATCTCCTCCTGACTTTCACAGCACGCTCGATGAATGCGAATTTTCCGGTCAATGTTTACGCCGTGCGCTGTTGGCAACAGGGAACGGCGGCGATTGTCGAAGCGCCGGTGCAGATGTCCTTCTCCACCGTGACCGGGGATCGGCAATACTACCCAAGCATCGCCGTGGACAGCATCCCCAATGCGTTCAATCCCGGAACCGGAGCCCCTGAAACGGGTGGCGCTCTCATCGCCTGGACAACCGACCACCTGGATCCGGTCACGCAGCAACGGTATGCCATGGATTATACGGTCCCGGTTACAATCGCGCAACTCTGGGGGAACACGCCTCGTGCGATGAGTCCAATGACCGGAATTGCCAACCAATTGGCACCCAGGGTGCAGACCCTTCCGCAGAATCCTCCCGGTAGTTTCATTCCGCTGCTCTGGAGCGACGACCGTTCCGGCTCCCCCTGCCTCGTCGCCACCAGCATTCTGGATGTCCAGCAAAACGGTCTTCATGAGATCGAGTGGCGAAAAGAAACCATCGACCGAGGGACAAGGATTCCTGCAACAACCTTGCGTGTCACTGGGATTGCGCCCCATCCGTACTCCTCGCCGATGTCCATTCATCTTGAAGGCGAGAGCAGGTGGATTGAAATGCGGCTCATCGACCTTGCCGGCAGGACCGTCGGTCGGGTGTTCGAAGGTGAATGGAAGGCAAACGGTCCTGCTATTGTCTGGAATCCGCCCTTTGCGTTGACGCCGGGCCTGTTCTGTATCGAAACGACCGGCGTCGGAACCTACGATATTCGACCCATTATCGTGACTCGATGACGACATTGATAGGGAGGGTGCGAATGCAGCGAGGACCTGCGCACCCTCCCAATACTGTCGTCCTCGTCGGCTTGTGTTTTTCGCCTGTCACACGAGGTACCACATGCATCATACAGCGATCCGATCTCGCAGAAATCATCCGATACGCCTGGTAATGTACCGGATGGCCATGCTAGTGCTGGTACTTCTGTTCTCTCAATCACCTCGTGTGTTGGCGGATGATCCGCGGAAGGAAATGTTACCTGTTTCCATGCCATTGCAGTTCACACGGAACGACGGCCAGTGGAAGCCGGGCGTGCGTTATTGTATCCTTCAGCAGGCCGCCGAGGTCGAGCTGCATGACGATGGGCTCGTTGTCCGCTATTCGGGAATCGTGCCTCACACCTTGCCGCATGCGGAATTGATCGGGACGACAGGGGGGACGTCGTTGCTTCGATTCGTCCATCCTTCCCCGCGAATGAAATTGGAGGGAGAGGCGGAAACCGGAATGAGATCACATTTCTATCCGGGAAACACTCCCGAACGGGGTGTCGAGGATGTGCCGGGTTTTCGCTCGGTGATGTACAAGGATGTATGGGATGGGATCGACGTACGATATTTGGTGGAAGGTGGTCGCCTCGTTCAGGAGTTGATTCTTCATCCTGGGAGCGATCCCACTCGGGTGCGTTTCGACGGTGACGCCATGATGCTCGCGGAACTCGACGGTACCCGGCGTTTCGTGGGAACTGGTACCGAAGGGAAAGCGGCTTCCTTCAATCTCTCGGGCAGCATGGCATCGCTTCCTTTTATCCCTGGAATACTGAGGGATTCGGTGGTTCTGCGAACGGAATTCCGAACATTCTTCGGAAACCGTGAAAACGAAATCTCTTATTCCACACGTGCACTGAAGGATGGAAGCGCAGTGGTGATGGGCCGTGGTGCCCCGCCGTATGAGAGCAGTGTGCGTTTCCTCACGCCCTCCGACAGTCTCAAGCGCTGGCAATATCCCTTTTTCATCGCGCGGCTTGATTGTGACGGCAAATCCCTGCGTTACTGCACGTACTTCGGGCAGCGCTTCCTCGAGCCACCAAATCCGGAAATGGTTGAATTGCATGCCGATGGAGATAGCGGATTGTTTCTGCTTTGTCCGTTGGAACTCTACATGCCACGACTGAACTATCGTATGGACTATCCGCTTGCCGCCGGGCGTTTCGACACCCTCGACCATGAGGATTTGTATACCTATCTTGCCCGCATCAACGATTCCGGCATGCTGACGGCGGGATTGTACTTCGAGGGTGTGTGCTTTCTGGACGTATCCCGGACACCCAACGGTGGCGTCCTCCTCGCCGGAAACTTTCATTACCGCACCCCCGCGGTCGCCGGGAATTTTCGATATTACTCGGAGGCTCCGACATCAGAATACCCCTCGATTCTCATGAAACTGAACGAACGTTGCGATTCGGTCGTGCGCTGTGTGAACCTTGCGTTGCTCGGCGATACTATTGGATTGATTGGTGCGAGGGAAGATATTGACGGCACATTCATCATCGCCGGATTCACGTCCGGCAACCCGATCACCGTGCAGGGATGGCAGACGCGAAACATGGGAGGGACGGATCTGTATCTCGCCCGTCTTTCCAGATCGATGGATTCGGTTCGCTGGGCTACTCTCCTCGGCGGCGATGGGGATGAGATCATCCCTGTCGGCCGTCATTATGATTACGGACCCTCCGCTTACCCGTATTACTATCCGGATCTCTGGTATTCGAATGCCGGTGATTTTCTCGCGCTCGATGGCATCGGAGGCTTCTGGATTACCGCGAGAACAACGTCCCGAACAATTCTGGAAATTCCGGAGGGTCATTTAATGAACAGGAGGGGAGGAGACGACATTCTCGTGGCGCATTTCGAAAAGTCCGGACAGCCAACAATGGTCAAGACCATTGGTGGGGCCGGGCCCTTTCCCTTCGGCGAGTATCCAGTGAATATCGAGGTGCTCCCCTGCGGCCGTGCCTTGATGAGCGGCGTATCGGTGATGACGGATTATCCCCTGCTGCAACCCCTTCCGGAAATGCAGGTGTTGCCTCAGAGTGCGAGTGCAGGTATTGGCGTGCTCGCGGTGTACGACCCCATGGGCGGTCTGCATCTCTCCACCCGATGGACCGATTATCCAGCCAATGCATTCCGCTATGTCCGGTCCGGGCACCTGCTGACATCTACAGACCATTATTCCAATTATCTACCGAATCAGGACATCGGCTTGATGCCGACCTACAACGCCTTCCAAACGCTGTTCGGAGGCGGGGGGTACGACGGCATTCTTGCACGGCAGTATCTGCCATTGTGCGGTGAGGATGCAGTCGCCTGCTCCTTTTCGGTACCGGATACCATTGTCCATGATACGACGCGGCAATACCTGAGCACCAAGGAATTTCCGGTCGAAATAACGATCACCAATCCCGATCCCGTCAGATTCATCGCCGATCTCCAGTGCGAACTCCGCCTGCCCCCTGGTCTCGTGGTGAAACCCGATACGGGAAACCTGCTGCGCGACGTCATGCCGATCCTTGCACCAGGAGCGTCGGTGGACGTTCACTGGATATTGCGTGTCGACACATCCGCGATCCGTGACCGGCTACTCCCTGTCACCGTCACAACCCACTACCGCTGGAGCGACAAGCTCGATCTCTGCCTGCAATCCCACGGCGGCTGCCGGGCGGAGATCGTGTACCTGCGGCGGGACAGCCGTGATCTCGAACTCGAGTGCGATCTCCTGGCGCCGGATTCGGTCGCTCTGGATGCGAGCGGCGATTGGTACACCACCGACCGCGTTCCGGTGACGATGCGGCTGCGCAATGCCGGACGTGATCCG
>JAGTUZ010000086.1 GCA_018224415.1 Bacteroidota bacterium
CGCTGATGACCATCCTGGGCAATCTCGGGTTGCTCGAGGTGGAGGTGTTCCGCTATTATGAATGACGGCACCCGGCGAGAACACCCACCGGGAAGGACACAGGCAAGGTGACACCCGTGATTCGGAACAGAATATTTTTTGTTCGTTTTTTTCTTCGTGTGCTTCCCCTGGTTGAATTAAATGCATATATTTCAATGCATCCGGTAAAGCAGGTGAAGCACAGGTTGAATAGAGCGATTGAAACCTCAATCCACCAGTGAACACTAAAGAAACAGGCACGATGAGTCAGGATCCCGTCACAACGTCCCGGCCGATGGCAGCACGGAGCGACCACGCACAGAAGTCCTCCGCCGAACCCGCCATTCCGGAGCGATTGACCTCCAACGCGATGAAGGTGCTGGAATTCGTGGTGAAAGACATGCCGCCGCATTATTTCGGCACGGAGAAGCAGGAATTCATCGCGAAGAAGCTCGAATCGCTCGACGACAAGGCCGTTGCGGTGTTGCGGATGTTTTACGAACGCATTCTCGCCCGCATGCGCGAGCTGGAAGCTTCGGACATCGATCTCGGAAGTTTCGGGACGCGAGGTGAAATCTGGTTCCGCGTGCATGGCAACAAGCTGCCACAGCGGGATCTGCCGGAGTTGAAGTCCCCGTTCAGCGACGTGCTGGTACAGGCGCTGGTAATGCCCCGTCAGCGACAGACACTGATTGATCGCCGCAGCCTCGATTTCTCCTATCATGTCGAGGAAAACGGCGAGCGTTTCCGTTACCGTGGCACGGCCTATTTCGATCTGGATGCGGTCGGCATGAACATGCGAGCCATCACTGCGATCATCCGTCCCTACGGCAGCTACAATTTCCACCCCAACATCACCAACGTCGTCAATCTCAAGAACACGAAGGAGGGGTTGATCCTTGTCACCGGCATCACCGGTTCGGGCAAGAGTACGACGCTGGACGCCATCATCGACGCCAACAACAATTCCGTCGACGCGCATATCATCATCATCGGCGCGCCGATCGAGTACGTGCATACACCGGTGCGCTCGGTCATCCGTCATCGCGAGGTCGGGCGTGACGTCATGTCGTTCAAGGACGGCACAGTGCAGGCACTGCGACAGGATCCGGACATCGTGGTGATCGGTGAGATGCGCGATCCGGAGACCATCATGTCGGCGCTGGAAATCACCGATTCCGGTCACAAGGTGTTTTCGACACTGCATACATCCTCCGCGGTGGAGAGCATTGACCGCATTATCGGGGAAGTGCCGCCGATCGAGCAGGACCGCGTGCGCAACCGTCTGGCCGATGTGCTGAAGGTTGTCATCTCCCAGAAGCTGGTCCCGACCGTGGACCGCAAGCGCGTGCTGGCGAAGGAAGTACTGATCGTCACGCCTTCGGTGCGTGCGGCGATCAAGAACGG
Organism: Bacteroidota bacterium; assembly: GCA_018224415.1. Lineage (GTDB taxonomy): Bacteria > Bacteroidota > Ignavibacteria > SZUA-365 > SZUA-365 > SZUA-365. Next base: position 1,426 of record JAGTUZ010000086.1, read on the forward strand.
CAACATCAGTGAGATTTACCAGATGATCACCGAGGGTTCTGCGCTTGGCATGCTCACCATGGAACAGGATCTTTACCGGCTGTTCAAGAGCAACGTCATCAGCATCGACGAAGCAATCAATTACGCTAACAACAAGAAGCGGCTGCGGCAGCTGATCAACAAGCAGATCAGCTGATAATGTCCAGCCATGTGAGCCTATGAGCAAAGCGGTACGTCCCCAGGAAATCTGTATCGGCATATCCATCGAAGGTACGATGCTGCGTCTGGCTGCCATCGGACGTCTGGGTACGAAGCTCAACGTGATGGATCTGGCATCCATGCCGTTGCCCGTAAAGCAGTTTTCCGCCAGTCTCGACGATGAAGGGGAACCCAGGAAATCCGACAACCCCTTCGACGATGAAGGGGGCGCGCGCAGCGCCGCGGAAGAGGGCGACAGCGACATTGATCTCGGATCGATCCGGGAGTTCATCGCCACGCACTATCTGCCGAACGCATCCTTCACGCTTGGACTGGAACTCCCCTACGTCCGGACGCTGCTGCTTGCGACGGAAAAGAAAGACAACCCGTCGAAGCTCCGCGTGCGGCTTGCGGAGGAGATCGAAAAGCTGCATGGTGTCGCTCCGCAGAAACACGCCACGGCGCTTGAACGGGCAGGGGAGAAGCACACACTGGCCATCGCCCGACTTGAGAATTCTCCGATGGTGGAGATCTGCACGTCACCCCAGGGAGGAGAGAAACGGCCGCCGCGGCTGAATTTGATCAGCAGCAACGAGATCGCACTGATCAACATGGTGCGCGTGCATTTCCGGGCGGAAGCGGACGAGATCATGCATGTGATCCACGTCGACGACGACGTGACGCATTTCTTCGTGATGCGTGGCCATGACGTCGAGTACATCGGCCCGGCTATCCAGCAGGGCGCGCACGACGCGCACCTGGTTTCCACGCTGTACAACCGCATCGAGCTGACGGCTGAGGGTGCCGGCTTCCTCAATCCGGACAAAGTGGTGCTCAGCGGGAAGGCCGAGGAAATCGGACTGAAAGAAGAGATTCTCGAAAACAATCCGGAAGTCGTTTTCCATTCGTTGAAGCGTCTGCGCATCGGGCATTCCGACGACAAGGACCTTCTCCGTGAAATGAACAACTACCTCGTGCCAATCTCCCTGGCATGGCAGCAGCTGCAACCGAAAAACCCGCATTTCTATCGACTCGATGTGCTGCCTCCGCACATCCGCGAAGAACAGAAGCGTTTCAAGCTCGCATGGCACGGCGCTTTTCTCCTCCTTCTTCTTTTTGTCCTCGTGACCGCGCTGACGGTCATCGGACTGCAAAAACAAGCCGAAATCGCCACGATCAGTGCCGCTCTCGAATTCGACCGGCAGCAGATCGCCGAACAGAGAGTCATTGTCAACCGGATCAACGAAATGGAAGACCGGTCCCAGGCAATCAAGATCGCCACGACCACGCTCGACACGCTGCTCGTCAACGCGGAAGTATGGACGGAAACCCTCGACACCCTTTCGAAGGGGACCGCATCCCTGCGTGATCTGTGGGTGAGCGAGATGACGATGGACAAAACCGGTGGACTCGCCATTGTCGGGTACGCGCTGCGCCGCGCCAGCATTCCGACGTTCTCCACCAGTATCGGAGTGACCCGTTTGCGTGAAATCACCATCGCGGAGATCGGTGAAAAGAAACTCTTCCGTTATGATATCCATCTGCGCCAGGACAGCGCCTACCCATACAGCGGTTCCAAGGCCGCGCGTTGGCACGACTCCGTGCACGCCGTGATCGGAGACATCGCTCCCGCACCGCCACCGAAGCCCACGGAGAACAAGACCGCTGCTCCGGCCGCGGGTGAATCCGGGGATCGTTAGAGGACGCACCATGCCATATGCAGTAAGAAACAGTATTGTCCTTGCCGTGCTCATCCTCCTGATCGGAGGCGGAGGCGCGGCATACATCTACCTGTTCCAGGATCCCGAGATCGAGGAACTCCTCGGAGAGCGCGCGGTCATCCAGCGGCAGCTCGGTGATACCGAAGACCTGTTCGACCGCCTCGTCAATGTCCAGGAACGGGTCGAGGCGCTCAACGCCGCCTGGCGACGCCGGCCGAAAACTCTTGCCACGGAAGAGTCAGCCAACAGTACGAATATCTATCTCAACGACATCCTCGCCCAGAGCCCGGAACTCGACCTGAACGTGTTCACGCAAGACCAGGTACAGCAGAACGGCTGCGGCTTCACACGGTACCATCTCGCCGGGCAGGGTTCGTTCCAGAGTTTCATGCGGCTTGTGCAGTTCCTTGAATTCGGACCACGACTGATGAAGCTGCGGAATTTCGATGTGCGCGAGGTGCATGCCGTCGACGACGAACGCGGTCGTATCACGCACACGGTGCAGTTCGATATCGACGTGCTTGCCTATTATTCCGACCAGCCTCCCTTTGCCGATTCACTCGAAACGCCATCGGTGGCTGCAACGTCTTTCCCGGCTATTCCCTATGATCCGTTCCTTTCTCTGATTGTCCCGGAAATTCCACCCAATACCTTTGGCCTGCCAAACGTCGAGCAGTCGACGCTGCTGGCAATAATGAAGGGGAGGGCCTTCATCAGCGATCAGAACAACCAATTGGTCATGCTAGCCGAAGGCGACGAAGTCTACCTGGGGTATGTTTCCAAAATCATGCCCGAGCGACGGCAGGTCCTCTTCATGCTCAACAAGGGCGGGATCATCGAACGCTCCATTCTCACGCTGCGCCTCGAGAACCAGTATCTCGGCACGAAACGAAAGGTGAATCCATGAAACATCGTTTGCTATTTATAACCCTTCTGCTGCTCCTGCCCGCCGTAACGGCATTGGCGCAGGGACGGCTGCCCGTGCGGGAATACACCGCACCGGAAGAACTGATTTCCATGGACGCCACGACGAATTTCGATCAAGCCATCGGAATCTTCAACAACGCCAGCAAGCGCTTCCGCAGCAAGCCCATCATCTATGATGGAACGTCGAAGGACAAGGTGGGTCTTGACATCACGCACATGCACTGGCAGGACGCATTCGAACTCGTGCTCAGGTCCAAGGGATTCTGGTTCGAGGAAACCGAAGACATCGTACGTGTTTTCGAACTCAAGAAGGGAAGTGCGACTGCGGATACCGGCGCGGCAGCGGCAAAAAGCGCGATGGCGTCGCGCGACGTGCAGATCGCGGCCGTGTTTTTCGAGGCGAATCGTACGGAACTCGAGCGCCTCGGTCTCGACTGGTTCCTGCCCAATACCACGCCCTCGACCTCGGTCGGCTTTGAAATGTCAAACACCGGAACAACCAACTTCCACTCCGGCGAGGATGGAGGCGAAGGGCAGACGGAAATCGAGATCGGTAATATCACCACGCTCGCCATCGGCAACGGTACGGCCGAGTTGCTTGCCGCGCTCAAGGCGCTGCAATCGGAGAATCTCGGAGAATTGATCTCAAGCCCGAACATCACGGTCCGTTCCGGCGAGAAGGGACGCATCCAGGTCGGGCAGGATTTCTCCATCAAACAGAAGGATTTTTCCGGCAATACTGTCGAACGGTTTTTCAGCACGGGCACGATCATCGATGTCACGCCTACTGTGCTGGTGCAGGACAGCCTCGAGTTTGTCAAGCTCGAGATCAGCGCGGAACGCAGCAGCTTCCAACCAGATCCCGTGTCCACAGTGATCAACAAGACAATCGCAACGACCTCGGTCATTCTGATCGACGGCGAGGAAACCGTGGTTGGCGGTCTGGTCACCAACGAGGCGAAAGCCCTGCGACGCGGCGTCCCCGGTCTCAAGGACCTGCCCTGGTGGGTTTTCGGTCTGCGGTATATTTTTGGCTATGAGGAAACGACGGTCGACAAGAAGGAGCTGATCATCGTTCTGCGTGCGGACATCATGCCGTCGATCGAAAAACGTGTCGCGACCAAGCTCGCGGAAATCCGTGGCGGACAGAACGCGCTCGAGAGAGAGTCTGTCCGTCTCGACGAATTGCGGCAGAACCTGCTCCGGCAGATTGAAGCGGCGAAGGAGCGGACGAACCAGTGAGACGAGGAGATGGCAATGCCAATGTCGAGCAAGTGACGAGCCAGCGAGGAAGGCGGTAGAATGAGACTTTTTGCGAATCTTTCCATTCGCGCAAAACTGACGGCAGTGATCTCACTGCTGTTCTGGACCATTTCGATTTTCATCTTCATTTTTTTTCCTTCGCGTCTCAAGGACCAGGACAGCCAGAACCTGCTTCGTCGCGCGGAGTCCCTTGCCGCGACATCGGCCATGCTGCTTGGACAGCAGGGCGACCTTGGCAGTGTTGTGGAACGGCAACGTGCCCTGCAGACGGCGGGCAATGATTCCCTGCTGCTCTACACCGTAGTGACCGACAGCCATGGCAACATCATCGAGGCAACAAACAGGGACCTGGCCGAGCAAGTACGGTACACGGATGTCCGTGATCCCTTCGGTCCGCTCGCCGGAGTGTGCAAGAGCAGTGCGACCATCCGTTCCGGAGGACGATCCATCGGTACTGTCTATATGGGACTGTCCACCAGGGATGTGGACATGCGGGTGGACGAAAGCAAATCCACCATTGCGCTCATCAGCCTCATCATTTTTCTCATCGGAGTGGTGACCGTCATCGCTGTGTCCACGGTGGTGACCAACCCGCTGCGAAACATGGTGCAAACAGCGGAGCAGATCGCGAGCGGCGATTTCAACCATGCGCCGACGGTCGCCTCGCAGGACGAGGTCGGCCATCTCGCCTTTTCCTTCAACCAGATGGTTGGCAACCTGCGCAAGGCCTACGACGAACTGGAGATGTCGAATCTCACGCTCGAGCAGCGTGTGAACGAACGCACGCACGAGCTCAACGAGGAAGTCGAGGAACGCCGTCGCATCGAAGAGGCGTTGCGTGAGTCAGAGTCCCGGCAGCGCGCCGTGCTCAACGCGCTTCCCGATCTCATGCTTCTGCGTGACGGAAGCGGTATTTATTCCCCGGATCCCGTGCTGCTGATTCCACCCGGCGAACTTCGTTCCGACATGACGCGCGAACAGTACGCCTGGTCGCTCATGGCGCAGTTCGAACCCCATTTCGAGACCGCCCTGACATCCGGAGAAGTGCAGATCCAGGAGTACTCCATTCCGTTTGTCGAGCACACGCGGTATTTCGAGGCCCGCATCGCCCCGGCCGGGGACGAACAGACCGTCACCATTGTCCGCGAGATCACCGAGCGCATGGAAGCTGAATCGCAGCTCCAGCTGCAGGGCGCGGCGCTGGAGGCGGCGGCCAATTCCATTGTCATCACCGATTACGACGGCAATATCATCTGGGTGAACCCCGCCTTCAGCACGCTGACCGGTTTCGGTTTCCAGGAGGCGGTGGGCAGAAACCTGCGTACACTGAATCCCGGCGACGCACGCAATGAGGTCATCACCGAGATGTGGGATACCATCCATTCCGGCAAGGTGTGGCGCGGCGAATTCGTCAACCAGAGAAAGGACGGTTCGCGCTACCACGAGGAACAGACTATCACGCCGGTCAAGGACCAGTTCGGAAGCATCTCCCATTTCATCGCACTGAAAAGCGACATTTCCGAACGCAAGAAAATCGAGCAGTCGTTGATCGCGGCGAAGGAGAGCGTGGAAGCCGCCGACAAGCTCAAGGACGTCTTCATCGCGAATATCTCGCATGGCATTCGCACGCCGCTGTATATCATGATCGGGTATCTGAACCATATCTCCTCCGAACTGAAAAGTTCGATGACCGCCGACCAGGAAAAATATTTCAGTTTCGTCTTCGAATCCGCCGAACGACTGACCCGGTCCATCGATCTCATCCTCGACATTTCGCGCCTGCAGACAGGCAACATCGAATTCCAGGACGTGGAGATCAGCCTCCGGCGCATCATCGAAGACCAAATGCTCGATATCAAGCCGCTGGCGGAAAAAAAGACCCTCGCACTTTCCTTCGACAACCAGTTGGGTGACGTCAAGGTGCGCGCTGACGAGACCTTCCTCGCCCGCAGTCTCGAGAGCCTGCTGGAGAATGCCGTCAAGTTCACGCGCAAGGGATACATCGAGGTGCGTCTCTATCAGCGCGACACCGGGGAACTGGCAATCGATATCGAGGATACTGGTGTCGGAATATCCGAAGAATACCAATCAAAGATGTTCCAGATCACCACGCCCGCGAACGACACGCCGGGGCATGCGTTCGAGGGTGTCGGTCTCGGTCTGGCCCTGGTGCGACGCTACCTCGAGCAGATCGGTGGGCGCATCACCGTCAAGAGCGCACGCGGCGTGGGTTCGATTTTCACCATCACGCTGCCGGAACAGCTGATCATTTCGCGCGATGACCTGCCGAAAATCTCGAAGTTTGTCAAGAAGGAGAAGGTGGTCAACGCCAAGGCGCTATCGGGAGAGGAACGCCGCCTTCCGAACCTTCTCGTGATCGAAGACGATTCCGACACGCGAAAGTTCATGAAAATCACGCTGCGGAAGAACTACAACGTGTATACGGCCGAGAGCGTCGCCGAAGCCCATGATGTGATCATGAATCGCGACATTCAAATCGTGATCGCGGACGTTTCACTCGGCGGCGAGGAATCCGGCCTCGATTTCGTCAGCGACATCCGCAAGATTCCGCGCTATGGGAAAATCCCGGTCATCGCCGTGACGGCGCATGCCTTCGGCTCCGACCGCGACCGCTGCCTGGCAGCCGGCTGCAACCGCTACTTCTCCAAGCCCGTCGATCACGCCGTGCTCATCAAGACCATGGAGGAACTGCTCGCGGGGGTGATCTAAGCGACGGCTACGCGACGGGATTTCGACCGCAAGGGTGACCACAGGGACTACCGACGGTCTCGGGGGAGAGGTATTGGGGAATCTCATATGTATATCCGATATTTGAGGATGAATTTGATCATCCCTACCAACCATCCCAATCAGCAGGCAGAGGAAAAAATGGATTTTCTCAGTGAACTGGGAATCAAGGAAGTGAATTTCGGCGCCTCCACCGGACAGCATTGGCTCGAGTCCACCGGCGGAAGCGAACTCGCCATTCATTCGCCGGTCGACGGCAAGCTGATCGCCCGGGTCCACCAGGCGACAGAAGAAGATTATGAAACGATCATCGCGAAAGCGCAGGAAGCCTTTGTCATGTGGCGTTTGATCCCCGCACCCAAGCGCGGAGAGATCGTACGACAGATCGGCAACCGTCTCCGGGACTACAAGGATCCGCTTGGAAAGCTCGTCTCCTACGAAATGGGCAAGTCGCTGCAGGAAGGACTGGGCGAAGTGCAGGAGATGATCGACATCTGCGATTTCGCCGTTGGCCTGTCTCGTCAGCTCTATGGATTCACCATGCACTCCGAGCGCGATGAACACCGGATGTACGACCAGTACCATCCATTGGGCATCGTGCTCACGATCTCCGCTTTTAACTTTCCGGTAGCGGTATGGTCATGGAACGCGATGATCGCGGCGGTTTGCGGCGACGTCAACCTGTGGAAGCCCTCGTCAAAGGTGCCGCTCACAGCCATCGCCTGCCAGAATATCATCGCCGGTGTGCTCGCCGATAACGACCTGCCGGAAGGCCTGTTTTCCCTCGTCATCGGCAAGGGGTCGACGGTCGGCGAACGTATGCTCAACGACAAGCGCATTCCGCTGGTGTCGGTCACCGGTTCGACCAGTGTCGGACGGCATGCCAACGAGGTGATCGCACGCCGCTTCGGTCGTGCCATCCTCGAGCTGGGCGGCAACAATGCCATCATTCTCACGCCGCAGGCGAACCTGAAAATGGCCATCCCCGCGATGGTGTTCGGTGCGGTCGGTACCGCCGGACAGCGCTGCACAACAACACGACGTCTGATCATTCATGAAGAAATCTACGATCAGGTGCGTGACGCGCTGATCAAGGCCTATGGCACGCTGCGCATCGGCACGCCGCTGGACGAAAACAACCACGTGGGTCCGCTCATCGACAAGGCCGCCGTATCGATGTTTGTCAAGGCCATCGAGATGGCCGGGAAGGAGGGAGGCACACTCCTCTACGGCGGCGAGGTGCTCGAGGGCGAGGGCTTTGAGTCCGGCTGCTACGTGCGTCCTGCCATCATCGAAGCCGAGAATGGGTTCGAAATCGTGCAGGAAGAAACATTTGCTCCCATTCTGTATCTGATCAAGTACCGTGGTGACGTGCATGACGCCATCGCCATCCAGAACGGCGTTGTGCAGGGACTTTCATCCTCGATCTTCACCGACAATCTGCAGGAGGCCGAGGCCTTCCTCTCGCATCGCGGGTCCGACTGCGGTATCGCCAACGTCAATATCGGTACATCGGGCGCCGAGATCGGCGGTGCCTTCGGTGGAGAAAAGGAAACCGGAGGCGGACGCGAATCCGGCTCGGATGCATGGAAAGCCTACATGCGCAGGCAGACGAACACCATCAACTACGGTGCGAAGCTTCCGCTCGCACAGGGTATCAAGTTCGACATCTGATCGATTTTCTCCATTCGTTGTTCTCCGATTGTTGTACGAAGCCCCGGCCAGGACCGGGGCTTCGTCGTTTCGCGATGGAGATACGCACGATCGATACCCAAATGAGTGTGAACCCGAGGGCACGAAAGCACTGTGCGGTAGTGTTATACGAGGGCACGTATCAAGTACAATCGATGACAAACCGGATAAAAAATACGATGACAGAACAGAGCATGTTGTTTCGCCGCGTCCTCGGTAGTTTTGCTACGGGCGTCGCAGTGGTGACGACAAAAACCGATGGACGCTATTTCGGACTGACCATCAACTCGTTCACCTCGGTTTCGCTCGAACCGATGCTGATACAGATCAACATCGCCAAGAACACGACGTCGCATGAGACCATGAACGCCTCGCGACATTTTGTGGTGAATATCCTGGCCGAAGACCAGCAGCTGGTTTCGACCATTTTTGCGGGTGCTCCCCCTGCCGAGCGCTTCGACCATGTCGAGACCTGGGAAGCCTCCAGCGGCTGTCCGGTGATCGAAGGATCCCTCGCCTACATCGACGTGCGCCTGACCGCGACGTATGACGGGGGGGATCATACGATCTTTCTCGGGGAAGTGGTAGAAATGCAGCCGCTGCGTGACGATGCCTCCCCTTTGCTCTATTATCGGGGACGGTACGAACGGTTGGCCACACGGGAGGATTCCCGGCCACAAGGTTGAATTGTGTCAGGTGGAATCCGGGAAATGGAGCGAAGGGGCAGGTGGGAGAGGGGGAAGAAACAGGGTTCAGGTTGCTGTTTCGATTGGTTCGGCATGGATAAACACTTCGATAATGCGCTCATCCATGGTCTTGATTTCGCTTTCCACTGCATCGACGATGCCATGCATCTCCCTGAGCGTCAGGGACGCCGGCAGCAGGAACACGGCGTTGATGCGAAGGCCGTCTGAAGTTTCCAGGCAGGTCAACGCCGCAGGGGAAGGCGCGACCGGATAACGGGAGAGCAGCTCCCCGATCCTCTGCAGCAGGAGTGTTTCCCGCGCGGTGACGTCCAGAGCGGAAACGACTTCAGCCACTTCCTCCTCCATATGGATCAGCACGGTTGCCACACCCGGGACATGGTCGCGCACACGCTGCTCGATTTCCGAGGACAGTTCATGTGCCCGGGCGAATCCCATGCCCTCCGGAAATTCGATGTCAAAATCCACCACATAACGCTCGTTCACCCAGAGAATCGTGATGTTGTGCGCGGTCAGACCCGACTGACGCACAAGCCATTCGATCTTGTCCGACAGTTTTTCCCGGACGCCGACTACGGGTTCCGCATGGACGATGACGTCGCAGCGTGGAACCGCGCGGCGAACACCATCTTCAACGCGGTCGACGATGCCGTGCACGTGATCGAAAAATGTCGTGCGCTGGATACCGATTACGAGATTGATGAATATCTCGGCCCCGGCCGCGCGCAACCGAAGCGCCCGGATGCTCTCGACACCGTCGACATCCAGTATGACGCGCTCCACCTGTTCGCGCATGCCCTCGGGAGCGCGGTCCATCAATCCGTCGATGGTCCTACGCGCCAGTCGCAGACTGATCCAGATCACGATGCCCGCGACGACGGCGGCGGCGATGGCATCGGCTTCGGGGAAGCCGATCAGCACGCTCACCAGTCCGACAAGTACGACGAGGGAGCTGTAGACGTCCGTGCTGAAATGGAGAGCGTCGGCTTCCAGCGCCTGGGAATTGTATTTCCGGGCGACACGCATCAGCGCCCGCGAACGGCTGATGTCCACGACGATGCTGATCCCCATGACAACGAAGGCCCACACGTTGACGTCAACGTGAATTCCCCCGGTGCTGAGTCTGTCATACGCCTCATAGAGAATCCAGCCGCAGGTCGCCAACAACAGAAGCGTCTCGACCAGGGCGCTGAGATTTTCGATC
>JAGTUZ010000087.1 GCA_018224415.1 Bacteroidota bacterium
TCGTCGACGAGCAGGATGGCGCCATGGTCGATGACGCGGACGGGTAGGAAGTTCATCGACGGACTCCCGATAAAGCCCGCGACAAAGCGGTCGGCGGGACGGGAGTAGAGTTCGATCGGAGCATCGACCTGGTGGATGTCGCCGTCCTGCATCACGGTGATGCGCTCGCCCATGGTCATGGCCTCGACCTGGTCATGCGTGACGTACACCATGGTCGTGCCGAGCTGCCGGTGCAGCTTCTTGATCTCCGCGCGCATCTGCACGCGAAGTTTGGCGTCGAGATTGGAGAGCGGTTCGTCGAAGAGGAACACTTGCGGCTTCCGCACAATCGCGCGGCCGAGCGCCACGCGCTGCCGTTGTCCGCCCGACATCTCGCGGGGCTTGCGGTCGAGCAGATCCGTGATCTCGAGCAGGTCTGCGGCCTCGCCCACGCGCGACTCGATTTCCGCGCGATCGAACTTGCGCAGCTTCAGTCCGAAGGCCATGTTCTCCCGCACATTCATATGCGGATACAGTGCGTAATTCTGGAACACCATCGCAATGTCGCGATCCTTTGGCGCAACGTCGTTCACCCGCCGTTCGCCGATGAACAGGTCGCCGGAGGTCACGTCTTCGAGACCCGCGACCAAACGCAGCGTGGTGGATTTTCCGCAGCCTGACGGACCCACCAGCACCATGAACTCGCCGTCGCGGATATGCAGGTCCAACCGACGGATGGTCGGTGGATTGTCCCCATAGGATTTCGACACAGCCTCGAAGCGGACGTCGGCCATGTCCTACTTGCCCTGTTCGGTGGAGGGTGCGTCCGCGGACGCTCCGCTGGCCTTGCGCGCCAGCGCCGCGTCGCGACGGGAGAGGAGGAAGCGGTAGATGCTTACCTTCACCATGAAGAGAATGGCCAGCAGCAGCACATAGCCGCCTGCCATGTAGCCGAACCATTCATGGTCGCCGATGATCAGGTACATGACAACAAGGCCCACCACAAGCATGATCGGGGTGCTGCCGTACACGACGAAGGGGAGAAGACGGTCATTCATAACGGAGAGGAATTCTGTGGCCGAAAAGCTAATTTACGCCGACCGTACCCCAATTGAAAATCCCGCGTGGCGGGAACAGCGAGGTGCTTGCATGGACACGCAGATGGATGGATCACGCGCGGCGAATGCCAGTGAGTCGAACGTCCCCGCGACAGGGACCGCGAAACCGCGCCTGGGATTCTGGCAGATCTGGAACATGAGCTTCGGATTTCTCGGCATCCAGTTCGGCTTCGCGCTGCAGAACGCCAACGTCAGCCGCATCTTCGAAACGCTGGGCGCGAGCATCGACGCCATTCCCATTCTCTGGATCGCCGCGCCCACGACCGGACTGCTCGTGCAACCGGTGATCGGATATCTGAGCGACCGCACGTGGGGACGTCTCGGACGCCGGCGTCCGTTTTTCCTTGTCGGCGCCGTGCTTGCCTCCATCGGCCTCGTCATCATGCCGAATTCCCCCGCGCTCTGGGTGGCCGCGGGCATGTTGTGGATCATGGACGCGTCGATCAACATTTCGATGGAGCCCTTCCGCGCGCTGGTGGCCGACCTGCTGCCCTCCGAACAGCGCACCACCGGCTTCGCCGTACAGAGTTTCTTCATCGGCACCGGCGCGGTTGTGGCCTCCGCGCTGCCGTGGATGTTCACCAACTGGTTCGGCATTGCAAACACCGCGCCGGCAGGGGAGATCCCCGACTCGGTGCGCTTCTCCTTTTACATCGGCGCCGCGGCGTTTTTCTCCGCCGTGCTGTGGACCGTCATGCGCACGCGTGAATATCCACCCGACGACCTCGCCGCCTTCGAACGGATGAAGCGCGAGCACAGAGGCTTCCTGCACGGCGTCCGCGAGATCACGACCTCCATCACCGGCATGCCACGCACCATGGTGCAGCTCGCGCTCGTTCAGTTCTTCTCCTGGTTCGCCCTCTTCGCGATGTGGATCTACTCCACGCCCGCCGTCACGCAGCACATCTATGGCACTTCCGATCCCACCAGCGCGCTCTACAACGAGGGCGCCGACTGGGTGGGCGTGCTCATGGCCGTCTACAACGGCTTCGCCGCGGTGATGGCCTTTGTCATCATCGCGCTGGCGCGGCGCTTCCCGCGCACGACCGTACACGCCATCTGCCTCGTCATCGGCGGCATCGGTCTCGCATCATTTTATCTTGTAAGGGATCCGAATATCCTGCTTGTCAGCGAGCTTGGCATCGGCCTCGCCTGGGCGTCCATTCTCTCGATGCCGTATGCCATTCTCGCCGGCTCCCTGCCCCCGGAGAAAATGGGCGTGTACATGGGCATCTTCAATTTCTTCATCGTCCTCCCCCAGATCGTCGCCGCCGTCATCCTCGGCTTCATGGTGAAATCCTTCTTCGGTGGAGAGGCGATCTTCGCCCTCGTCGCAGGCGGCGTGTCCATGGTGCTGGCGGGGGTGTTCGTGGTCTTCGTCGACGACAGGGATGAGGTGAGGTGAAGAGTAACCGCGGATTTCACAGATAACGCAATCCGCGTAATCTGCGGTTACTCTTCAGTGATCAATATGAATACAGCCGAGTCACCATGCGCTGTATGACACCGGTGTTTCCCTGCACGCGTATCACATAAGTCCCTGCGGAAAGATTGTCCATGCGAATGGGGATCTCGTGTATCCCCGGATCGATCAGACCGTGTTGTACGCAGGCAACTTCGCGGCCGAGAATATCGCAGACGGAGATTCGAAGGTTCTCCGGCGTCTGGGTTTCGAGTGACAGGGTCGCCGATTCCAGGAGAGGGTCAGGGTAGACCGAGAGCAGACGGAAGCCGACCGGTGAGGGTACGGTCTGAACGGCAGTCGGCAAAGCACCATCGCTATACCAGAGCGTCCCGCCCTCCACGGCTGCGACCAGCTGCTGCGATTCTATCAGGTACAGGCCCAGAACCCTGGCCTCACCGATGCGTTTGTTACTGTGAATCCACGACGCACCTTTGTTGCGAGTGTAGTAGATGCTGTTTCCGTAGGTGCCGACTGCGATGACGCCGATAAGATTGGAAACCATCGACGTGACATAGGGATTGTCGAGGCCGGCAGAGACAGACGTCCATGTGCTCCCATGATCGTGTGAGAGGAAGACCCCGGCACCGTAAGAACCGGCAAAGATATCGCCATCGGGAGTCCGGACGAGCGCGGTTACGTTCGGGTGGTTCATTCCACCGGCCACCGTTTGCCAGCTCTGTCCACCATCCAGGCTCCTGTACATCCCACTGCCGAACGTCCCGGCAATAATGATTGTGTCCGTTACGCAGAGGAGGGAAGCGACGGAGGAGGAGTTCGGCGCGGTCAGGAGATGCGACCATTGCAGTCCGCCATCCGTGCTGTGAAACACGCGACCGCTCTCGGTGCCGGCGAACAGCACGCCGCCGGGACTTTCTGCAGTGCAACGGACCTTCTCGCCCTGCAGGCCGGCACCGTGTGGCGTCCAATGATCCGGCAGATGGTGCCATACGTGCAGCCCGCCGTTGATGTCGAAGGCCATCACGGTACTATCCGGCCGCATGAAGAGTTTGCTGATGCGCGGCTCGGAAAGCCCCACGATCTGCTGATGCCATGTCGTGTTTCGCATGGCTCCTGACTGGAAGACACAATCAGCGCCAGCGACGAACAACGTGTTTCCGAAGACGAGCACGTCACGGATTTCCGAGAGGTGAAGCCCTGCACGATGCAGCTGCCAGGATTGAGCGTTGTCCGAGGAGACGTACACACTGTCCGAGCCGTACAGGATGAAGTATCGCCCATCCGGATGGATGAGCATCCTTCGGGCATTGAACCACTCCGGGTCGGCTGTGCCGAAGGCGTCCCATGAATCGCCGTTGTTGTTCGAGGAGTAGAGGCCTGCCTTGGTCAGTGCAATCAGCGGTCCACGAGGATCACGCACCAGCAGCCTCACGGACATCGATGGATCTCCCGGATTGCCGAGCCCTGCACTGGCGGACATCCACGTGGAAACCGGGGTCGTGGCACGCATGACGCCATGTGCCTGTGTGGCGATCCATGCCGTGTTGCCCTCCGCGTGGAAGGATAGAACCGACATACCATCCAGGCCGTCGGATGCCGCATTCCATGAGTCCCCATTGTTGCTCGAATAGTAAACGGCGGAAGGCGATTGGTACACCAGCACTCGCGCGTCGCCGAAGGAAAGCCCGTCCTTGAGATACCACCAGTCATCGTGCAACCCGTTGATGATGCGCTGTGAACCCTGGGACTCCCGGACGCGGATGATGCCATCGGGGCTGCAGACGACATAGTAGATACCTGGCGAACCTGCAAAGAGAGATCTGATACTGTTGCCGGTAGCGCCGCCAATCGCGCTCCAGACGTCTCCTCCATCCGATGTTCGATAGAGAGTGAATTGTCCTCCACCGATTACCATGCCACGTGGAGACCGCTTATCGGCAATCAGGCCGGTGATCTGCCCTCCGTGCCCGTGAATTTCTCGCCAGAAAAGACTGTCACCCTCGGCGCGGAAGAGCCCGGCATGCGAACGCACGTGAACGCTCCCGTCTCCGAGGACAACAAGATCCCTGAATCCGAGATAGCTGACATCCTGCATCCGGTTCCAGGCACCCTGTGAAAAGGCGGGAGCGGCGCTGAAACAGAGCGCAATACAACATCTTATGAAAATGCTGGCGTTCATGGAAGGTCCTCCTCCTTATGCTCTCGATCATCCGAAAGACGTGACAAAAAAACAATCCGCGTAATCTGCGGTTACTCTTCAGCCGGACGCGGTTCGCGCACGAGTATCCACAACCCGGCAGATATCGCGAGTGACACCGCCGAGATAATAAAAATGATATTCTTGTCCGCCGCGTCGCGGATGATGATGCCGAGGCCGAGGCTGACGAAGAGCTGGGGGATAACGACGGAGAGGTTGAAGATGCCCATGAAAAAGCCCATGCGTCCCTTGGTCACATTTTCCGACATGATGGCGAAGGGCAGGCTCACCACCGCCGCCCAGCCCACGCCGGCGAAGGCCATGAGTACGTACAGCATGAAACTCGTCTTGCCGAAGAGCACGATGCCCAGGTAGGCGGCGGCCATCACAGCCACGGCGGAGAGATGCACGCGCACGCGTCCGACACGTTCGGCCAGCGGCTCGAGCACCAGCA
>JAGTUZ010000088.1 GCA_018224415.1 Bacteroidota bacterium
CGTCCCGTCCTTGCGCATGTGCCCGGTCTCGAACATGCCGATCTCCAGCGTCCCGTCCCGCACCTGCCCGTACAAATCCATGATGAGATCACGCTGGTCGCGCGTCTGGATGTCGGCCGGACCCATCGTCAACAGCTCCTCGCGCGAATAGCCGAGGGCCTGGACGGCGCTGTCGTTGGTGTCGACGTACTTCATCGTCTGCGGATCGATGATGTAGATGTTGTCGACCGCGCTGTCGAGCGCGAAACGGAATCGCCGCAGACGTTCGCCGGCGCGCTCGAGGTCCAGCGTGCGCGCCTCGACCAGCTCCTCGAGATGGTTGCGGTAGCGGTCCAGTTCCTCTTCTGTCTGCTTGCGCGCGGTCACGTCGACCGCGACGCCGATCACCTGTTCGATCCTCCCCCCTTCGCCGATCACAGGGGAATACCAGGTTTCGAAGGACTTCCCGTCGATCTCGAGGGCGGCGACGAGGTTCTCGCCGGACAGGGCCCGACGGACGCTCTCGGTCACGGCGGGATCGTCCGCGTACACGTCGTATACCGACTGGCCCACGACCTCGCCCGGCTGCAGGCCGAGCGATTCGAGACCCATGCCCTCGGACAATGTGAATATTCCTTCGTGGTCGATGGTGAACATGATCACCGGCAGATTCGACACCACGGTGCGCAGGCGTTTCTCGCTCTCGATCAATGCGCGTTCGGCAAGGCGGCGTTCGGTCACGTCGCGGCCCACACCAATGATGGCGGTGATCTCGCCGCGGTCGTCGAATACCGCGGTGTCGAGCCAGCCCAGCCAGCGCCAGCCGTCGCGCGTCATCGCCCGCTGCTCCACATAGGACGTGTACGGCGGATCGAAGATCTTTTTCATCGCTTCGAGTGTCGAGATGCGATCGTCTTCGTGCACCATCGGGAAAAAGGTCTGACTGAGGAGTTCCTCTTCTGTTTTTCCGAACATCCGGCAGTAGGACGGACTCACAAACAGGAATTTCCCGTCTAGATCCACCTTCACCACGAGGTCGGTCTGGTTCTGCACGAGCAGTCGGTATTTCTCCTCGCTCTCGGCCAGCGCGAGCTGCGCGAGTTTGCGCGAGTGGATGTCGCGCGTATTGCCGTGCACGCCCACCAGGCGGCCGTCGATGTCGAATACCGGCGAGGCCACTACCTCGGCCCAGAGGATGTTGCCATCCTTTTTTAGCAGGGGGAGTTCGTCGTGGAACCTGCGGTCGGCGTCAGGATGCGTCTCTACGGTCTCGAGGAAGTCCCGGATCAACTCCTCGACCGCGACCCGGGCGCGCTCGGCGATGATGTCGGTGAATTGCATGTCCATCATCTCCTCGACCGTGTAGCCGAAAAGATTCTCGATGGACGGACTGACAAAGGTCAGCGACAGGTCGGCCCTGGTCGTCCAGATCACATCGGTGGAATTCTCGGCGAGCAGACGGAATTTCTTCTCGCTGTCTTCCATGGCAATTTCGGCGTACTTTCGCTCGGTCAGGTCGAGCCAGGTGCCGGCCACACGCAGGGGCAGACCGGCTGCATCGGTCTCCACGACCTTCCCGCGTTCGAGCACCCATTTCCACTCACCGCCATGGGCGATCATCCACGTTTCCGCCTGGTACACCACGGTATCACCTGCGAGATGCGCATCGAGCAGCGCGCGCGTCGCCGCGACATCGTCCTTCGGAAGGGTGTCCTCGCGCAGACGGGTGAACGTCGGAAGGTCATCCTCCGCGACGAGCCCGAGCATCTCGCGTGCCCGCTGGTTGAGCGTGATGGCGTCGGTGGCGACCTCCCACTCCCATGCGCCGAGATCGGCGCCCCACAGCGCCAGCTCGATCAGTTCGCGCGTGCCGCGCACTTCCTCCTCGATGCGCCGTCGCTCGGTGATGTCCTCACCGCTGCTGAGCACGCCGATGACGGCACCACGGGCGTCGTGCAGCATGGCGTTGTGCCAGCGCAGCAGGCGCTCGTCGCCGCTGCGCGTGCGCACACGGTTCTCATGGGTCTCCGGCTGCACTTCCTTTCCCTCGACGATGCGGAAAAAATACCCGCGCATGTCCTCGCGAATGGTTTCCGGAATGCAGAGGTCGAACCAGTCGCGACCCACCATCTCGTGCTCCCGGTATCCCAGCAACTCGCAGCCCCTCCTGTTCACGAGGGAAACGTGGCCGTCCAGATCGAGGGAAAGAAACACCACACCGGCGATGTCGAGATACTGCTGCGCGATCGTTTTCGCATTGCGGAGAGAATACTCCATTTTTCGGCGTTCGCTGACGTCGGTCATCAGTCCGGCCAGACTGTGCACCCTGCCGCCGTCGAAGATGCGGCGCACGCCGATATGGAACAGGTGTTCTTCTCCCCCGGCGTCGCGCAACGGATATTCGACGGCGTCGAGCGTTCCCCCGAGCAGCGACGCGAGGCTGTTCTCCCAGCCCTCGCGCTGAGACGGGGAAACAAGTTCGGCAAACGGCCGGCCGGCGAGTTCGTCGACGTTCCATCCGAGCATGCGTTGGACCACGGGACTGATGGAAACGAAGCGCCCGTCCGGGTCGACTTCGAACACGATTTCGTTGCTGCCGCCGAGCATGCTTTCGTACTGACGCCGCGTCGACCCGAGATGTGTCTCCGCACGGACGCGATGCGTGATGTCGACCACGTAGGCGAGCTGGGCGACGGGCTTTCCCGCGACGTCGCGCTGCAGCCGTACGACTTCATGCAGCCAGACGATTTCCCCCCGGGCATCGAGGATGCGGTACTCGTGCTCGACATGTCCGGCGCCCTGGTCGAGGCGCGTTTCGAGCAGACGATGGAAGGACTCGCGGTCGTCGGAAACAACCAGGGCGTCGTAGCGGGAGCCGTCCTTTGTCAATTCTTCCGCTGCGTACCCGAATTGCGAAACGTTGCGCGAGACATAGGTGATCGGGAAACCCGGCTCTATTCCGCGACGGAACAGCACGGTCGGACCCAGCACAAACATGTCCCGCTCGTCGCGCAGCGCGGCGCGCGCGGTTTCCAGCGCGGCGTTGCGCTCCTCGAGCTGACGATGGGTTTCCTGCAGCTGACGATGGGTTTCCTGCAGCTGACGGGTGAAACGCTTGCGTTCGATCGCGTACATGATGGCCCGGGAAAACAGCGGCTCGCGCGCCTCGCCTTTCAGCAGATAATCCTGCGCACCGAGCCGCACGGCCTCGAGCGAGACGGTGACGTCGGTGTTGCCGCTGAAAATAATGACGGGCACGTCGCCCGCGCGCGCGAGCAAACGCCGCGGGGTGTCGAGTCCCTCGCTGTCGGGAAGATGAAGATCGAGGAGGATAATATCCGGTGTCAGATCGTCGAGGAGGGACAATCCCTCCGCGAGCGTACCGGCATGCGTGAGCGCATACGACGATCCGCTGCCGATGCGCAGTGTCGTTTTAAGAAACAGCACCTGGTCGGGATCGTCCTCAATGAGGAGGATATGCAGCGAGGCGTCCGATTTGCTCATGCTGGAAAGAATGGGATCGGGGTGGATGATGTCCTGCACCTGTGCCGGGGTGCTGCCGCGGCTTCCGGGTCAGCCGCCCGGGTTCTGCAGGTCATATTCGTTGATTTTTGTCAGGAGGGTGTTGTAGGCGATCTGCAGCACGCGCGCCGTTTTCGCCTTGTTCCATTTCGTCGACTTCAGCGTCTCGTAGATGATCTGTCGTTCGATCTGCGAGATGTGCTTCTTGACGTGCTCCTTGAGCGGAACGCCGTCCTCGAGCGAGTGCGCCTCGCTGCCCAGGCCGCTGTCGTGGGTGCCGCCGGAGACCTCGATGAATTCGAGATGATCGACGTCGACCACATGCGTGGCCTGCAGCACGGCGCTGCGGACGGTACTGCGCAGCTGTCGCACGTTGCCGGGCCAGTCGTGGAGCATCAGGGCGTCTATCGCCGCCGCGCTGCAGCCACTGACGTTCTTGCCCAGTTCGGTATTGGTCTGTCGGAGGAAACGGTCGACGAGGAAGGGAATGTCGGCCTTGCGCTCGCGGAGGGCGGGCACATGGATGGAGAATTCGCGCAGACGGTAGAACAGGTCGGCGCGGAATTTCTTGTCGTCGATCATCTGCTGGAAATCGGTGTTGCTCGCGGCGATGACACGGACGTCGATGCTGATGGACTTGCTGCCGCCGATGCGCGAGATCGCGCGGTCCTGCAGCGCGCGCAGCAGCTTCGCTTGTGACTGCCAGGACATGTTCGGCACCTCGTCGAGAAAGATCGTGCCCCCTTGCGCCAGTTCGAATTTCCCCTTCTTCTGATTGCGCGCATCGGTGAAGGCGCCTTCCTCATGCCCGAACAACTCGCTCTCGAGCAGGGTCTCGGGAATGGCGCCGGTGTCGATCGGGATGAACGGCTTTCCCGCGCGGCTGCTCATGTCGTGGATCGCGCGCGCGATGAGTTCCTTGCCAACACCGGTCTCCCCGGTGATGAGCACGTCGAAATTGGACTTCGCCACGCGGCGCGTGCGGGCGGAAAGCTCCATGATGA
>JAGTUZ010000089.1 GCA_018224415.1 Bacteroidota bacterium
CCGCGGGGAGTACCGCTGCCGGCCCGCTTTCCTGCACGATCGTTGATCCCGTCGCCATCTTCGTCGATGAAGCCGCGCGCACGGGTGGACCGAGCGTCGGAGGACTGCTGTGCAGGGGACTGCTGTGAAGCGGACTGCTGTGCAGGGGGCTGCTGCTCTGAAGCGGACTGTTGTGAAGCTGACTGTTGCTCCCCGCTCTGGACGGAATTATCCTGCGCCAGAAGTGGTGTGGCGAGCAGCATGACGAGAATCAGAAGGGGGAGGGATTTCATGTCGATATTCCTTGGAGCAAGAAGTGGCGGGCGGCAGGCCGCCCGCCGGATCCATTACTGTGCGCGTGCGCGTCCTTTACGCTGCACGCCGGTTGGCGCGGCGGTTCCGTCACCGCAGGATGCGTCGCGAAGGCGTTTGCGCTGTGCGGTACCGGTGCAGTCGCCGTTGCCCTGGCCGTTGCCCTGGCCGTTGCCCTGACGGGCGTGCTGGCGCTGACGGGCCGTGCCGTCGCCCTGGTGGTCGCAGATCCCGTCGCCGTCTTCATCGATGAAGCGCGGTCCCTGGTTCTGTCCCGTCTGCTGGGAGAGAGCGGCCTTGCCGTCCTTGCCGTCCTGCTTCTGCTGCGCGGAGGCAGTGCTGCCGAGAGCGAGCACAAGCAGGGTGATGGCGAAGATGAACGTGATGTGTTTCATAATGACCTCAAGAGTGAATCAATGGTTCACCTGTATTGTATGCAATCGGCGTGCCAGTAATCCTGCTATGCGATCGAGACGGAACAATCAGGGGAAATCAGGCCTGATGCCGCATCCAGCGTTGCAGAACATGCATGGTCAGACTGGTTCTCGTTGCACGGCGGCAGAAATCGTCGAGGCACGGCGGCAGATTTTGTCGAATTGGACGTCTCACTGCGCGGCGCGTTTCCTTGCCAATTTGTACCGGAGGGTTCGCTCGGAGATGCCAAGGAGTTCAGCCGCCTTCACCTGGTTGCCGCCGCTTTTGTTCAGGGCTTTTTCGATAAGCAGATGTTCGAGAGCATTGACCCGCTGCGAAAGGTCGCCCAGCTCGAAGAGTTCATGGGCGGGGAGTTCGGCGGTACTGCCCGTGTGCAGAAGATCGGGCGGGAGGTCCTGGGTGGTGACCGTTTCGTCGCGGGTGAGGACAACGGCGCGCTGCACGATATTCTCCAGTTCGCGGACATTGCCCGGATAATCATATCGTGTCAGGAGATCCATGGCTTCGCGCGAGATGCCCTGCACCTGCTTGCCGTTGCGTTCGGCGTATTTGTGGATGAAGGCGGTGACGAGCGGTGCGATGTCCTCCCGCCGCTTCCGCAGCGGGGGAAGATGGATGCTGACGACGTTCAGGCGGTAATAAAGATCCTCACGGAAGCTGCCATCGGTGATCATCGTCTCGAGGTCGCGGTTGGTGGCGGCCACGAAACGCACGTCGAGCTGCAGGGTCTCGCTGCCGCCGACACGCTCGATCTGTCCGAACTGCAGGGCGCGAAGCAGTTTGACCTGGATGGAGAGCGGGATGTCACCGACCTCGTCGATGAACAGCGTTCCACCGTCAGCCTGTTCGAACTTGCCGATGCGCTGACGCTCCGCGCCGGTAAAAGCGCCTTTTTCGTGTCCGAAGAGTTCGCTTTCGAAGAGAGACTCCGGGAGCGCTGCACAATTGACCACAACGAAGGGCTGGTCCTTGCGACCGCTCGACATGTGAATGGCCCGCGCGATGAGTTCCTTGCCGGTACCGCTTTCCCCGCGCAGGAGCACGGAGGCTTTGCTCGACGCGACACGCCCCGCCGTGTTGAGGACGTCCTCCATGGCGCCGCTTCGCGATACGATATTGTCGAAGGAATACCGCTCGGCGAGCTGGGCCCGCAGCAGCCTGTTTTCAGATATTAGCATCCGATGATCCCGCGCGCGCCCGATGATGAGCAGGAGTTCCTCGAGTTCCACGGGCTTCTGCAGGTAATCGAATGCGCCGTCTTTCATGATACCCACCGCCGTTTCGATGCTGCCGAACGCGGTGATGACCACCACCGGGATGTCGGGGTTTATCTCCCGGACCGCCCGCAGCACCTGCTGTCCGGTCATGTCGGGCATGCGGAAGTCCGTGAGCACGAGATCCACGGGATTGGCGCGCACATGGGCGACCGCTGCGGTGCCATTGGCCGCTTCGCTCACGGTGAAATTCTTTTTTTTGAGAAATCCGGCGATGGCGTTCCGCTGGGCTTCTTCGTCGTCCGCAACGAGAATGTGGAATGTGCTCATAGAGGTACGTTGTTTATCTGCATGTTCGTGTGGGTATGATGCGCAGGGAGCAGTGGGAGGAGGATCTGGAAGGTGCTGCCTCCGTCCTCGTTGCTGGCAACGTGAATCTCGCCGCCGTGTTCGTTCACAATCTGGTGGACGATGCTCAGACCGAGTCCCGTACCGCTGGTCTTGGTGGTAAAGTACAGGTTGAAGATGTTTTTCCTGACGTCCTCCGGCATGCCATGGCCGTTGTCCGCAATCGAGACCGCCACCATCGATCCCTGCGCGCAGATAACCGTTTTGACCATTCCCCCAGGCTCCACGGCGTCCAGGGCATTCTGGTAGATATTCAGCAGGACTTGCGTCATACGCTCGCGGTCTGCCAGCACCATCGTTGGTGCGTCCGTGATCAGCGGCAGGGTGACTTCACGTGCGGCGGCCTGGCTGCGCACGATGTCGAGACTGGCGGAGAGCAGCGTGGTCAGGTCGCAGGGGCGCATGTCGAGGCGCGGGGGACGAGCGAATTCGAGGAACTGCGTGATGATGCGGTTGACGCGCTGCACTTCCGAGCGGATGGTGGACGCGAGCTGCGTGTATTCTTCCCCGTCTTCCGTCGGGACGAATTCCTGCTGGAAGCGCTGCGCGATGATGTTGATTGCGTTGAGAGGATTGCGGATTTCGTGTGCGATACCTCCAGCCAGCTCGCCCATCGCCACGACGCGATCGCGACGCTGCAGTTGTTCCTGGACGCGTCGCTGTTCGGTCATGTCCCGTGCGATGGACACGATGGTTTCCACCGTCCCCGTGTCATCGCGGATCACCGACGTGCTGATGGCAAGCACGCGCCGGTCGCCGGATGGATGTTCGAGCGTGCGTTCCTCATACGGAACCGGAAGCGCCTGCTCTCTCGTGCGTCGAAGCAGAAGCACATCGCCCGGACAAACCGCCTCGCAGGGGCGGCCGATCGCGTGGTCGGCGGAACCACCAAGCATGTTTGCGGCAGCCTGGTTGTAGACCGTCACCGCCCCCGCCGCATCCGTTGCGACGACCGCGTCCGCGATACTGTCGAGCACCAGGTCGGTGTAGCCACGGACCTTCCGGTGTTCCTGACGCAGCATGCCGTAGCGCTGCCGTGTGAGGATGAGCACAAAAAGTATCGATGCGGTGATGAAAAAGCCGAGTGCGATGAGGATCACGCGGCGCATCGAACGCTGCTGGATCGCCCGGACCTGAACAAGTGACAGGCCGATGCGCATCAGGGCGGGGGCATCGTGTTGCAGGGTCACGCGCTGGACGATCTCGAACACTGCCTCGTCGTCCTCCTGCAGGATGCGGCTGTGTGCGCTGTCCTGCCGCATTGCAGCGAGAAGAAAGGGATCTGATTGTATGGAATGCATTTCCTTCACGCCCCCGCTGGCGGTGATGATACCCGCGTCATCCTGCAGGACAATGTACAGGATGGACGATGCCGTACCGATGTCACGAAGCAGTGTGCCGATGCCGAGGCGCAGTCGCATGTCGAGCATCGCGGTGGAGGAGAGTCCGAGCAGCACGGCTCCCGGAGCATCCCGGCGCTCCTGGGCGAGCACAAACATGCGCTGGCTGTCCGGTGGAGCCACGACGGCGCCTTCTGCGAGCCATTCGTACTCGCCGTCGAGCACGGGCTGGAGCAAGTCGCGTCGCAGATCGGAATCTTCGGACAGGGGCTCGCCGACGGACGCCGTCGGATCATCGGAAGCGCGTAGCCGGCCGTCGCCGTCGAACAGCATGATGCGGTCCAAAGCGGTTTCTCGCGCAAGGCCTTCCAGCCCGGCCGCGTTTGGGGTTCCTCCCTGCGTCCGCGCATCGATCAGTTGTGCCGCGATTCGCAGACGCTGGACGATGGCCTCCTCGAGTTCCGCGTTGGCCTCGACAGTGGTTGCGGTGCTGCGGTTGACGGTCTCGATCAGCACGCCGGCTTCGGACGCCACGAAGCCCAGCAGCTCCTCGCGACTGCGTGTGACCTCGAACCACACGAACGCCGTGATGATCACGGCCAGAGTCATGAGGCCGGCCGCGAGCAGTTTCGCCCGCGGAGAGAATGGAAGTGTGCGTTGCATCGGATTCCTCTTCACGACATATTAACATGCACCGCGCAAAAAAACACCTGTCCCATATCCCGGAATCGTGATGTCCGCTGTCGCATCGCTCCTGCGCCTCCCCGTCGTGTTCCTGCTGCTTGCCGCCGCGAGTGCGGTCCTGATCGTCGGACTTGGCCGTGGCGATGCGCCGCTGCCCGCGACGGACAATCTGCGTATGTACCTGGTCATGCCCGACCGCTTTGACGACGGGGATCCGCAGAACAATCAGGCCAACGGGAAGTCGGACAGCGGGAATCCGCTTGCCGTGCAGGGTGGGGATCTCAAGGGGATCGAGCGCCGTCTCGACTATCTGCAGGCGCTTGGTGTGAATGCGATCTGGATCACTCCCGTGCAACAGAACGTTCCGGGTGCCTTTCACGGTTACTGGATCCAGCATTTCAAGCGGGTCGATCCGCGGCTCGGGGACATGGAAGACCTGCGGCGGCTTGTGCGCAAGGCGCATGAGCGGGGGATGCGTCTGTATTTGGACGTGGTCTGCAATCACACCGGTCCGCTCATCGGCACGGCTGAAGGCGGACATCTGTGGCGCGACGAAGGATACACGCTGGTATGGAAAGACAGCACGCAGCTCCCGACGCCCGAAGCCCTCCAGGATCTATCGCTGTATCACAACTACGGGGAAGTGAAAGAATGGCGGCCACCCTACGAAGTGCTGGGAGAGCTGCCCGGGGGACTCGACGATCTGCGTACCGAGGACCCGCGCGTCCTTGCGATCATGATCGAGATCTGGTCGTGGTGGCTCGAGCAGACCGGCTGTGACGGGTTCCGCGTCGACACGGTGAAACATGTCGACATGCCCTTCTGGTACGCCTGGCTCGCGGCGATCCGGCGGCATGCGGCAGAAATCGGAAAACCGGAGTTTTTTATCTTTGGTGAAGTGTACTCGTCGGAGGATTCCATCTGCGCGCCGTTCACCTGGCCGGACGCGCATGGACGGCGCGCCTTCGACGCGGTGTTCAACTTCAGTATTGCCGAGGCGATCCGCGACGTGTTCGCCCGCGGGCATTCCGTCGCGCGTATTGCCGCGAGCATCGACCATCTGCATCTGTACGCCGGCGACAGCTGGAAGCGCCAGATGATCTTCGTCGACAACCACGACATGTCACGGTTCCTGGCTGTGGCCGACGGGGACGAGGCGCTGCTCCGCGAGGCGCTTGTGTTTCTCTATGGCCTGCCGGGCGTGCCACTGCTCTATTACGGCACCGAGCAGGGATATCGCGGCGGTACGGGGCCGGACTGGGAAAACCGCGAAAGCATGTTTGCACACGGCTGGAAGGGCAATGCCCCAGCCGGGGATTCGTTTCACCATGGACACCCGCTGTTCCTGCATATCGCAGGATTGAATCGTGCGCGCAACGCCTGGCGCATCCTTCGTGAGGGATCATGCGTCGTGCACGAAGCCGACACCCTGCGGCAGTTCATCGCCCTGCGACGCGGACTCGCATCGGCAAACGCGTACGTGCTCTGGAACGGCTCGCGTTCTCCACTCGAATGGCAGGCACCGGGGAGTGGAGAGTACCGACTGTGGCCTGCCGGTGCGGGGAGGATCCTCCACGGCGGGACGGTGCGTCTCAGTGCCCATAAAGCCGCATGGCTGCTGCCCGTGGGAACGCAATGAGAGAGACACCGAAATGAGAGAGACACCGCGATGAGAGAGACCACAATGACAGACAATCCGCAATGACGAGGTTTGGCGAGACCGGGCACGGCCCGGATCAGACTGCCGGACCCCTCACGGTCCTCCACCTGATCAATCACCTTCAATGGGGGGGGATCCGTCGGCATGTTCTCGATCTGAAAGAGGGGTGCGCCGCGTATGGCGTGCGCAGTATCATCGCCGCCTCACTCCCGCCGGATGATGCGCTGGACGGCGATGGGGACGTGTTCGATCTGCCCCTGTATGCTCCTGTAACCTCACGCAAATCACTTCGCGGGTTCTTTCAGAGCGTGCGTTTGCTGCGCCGGCTCGTCGCCCAGGAGGGAGTGCAGGTCCTGCACATGCACAGCCGTTATGCCACGCTGCTCGCTGCGATGGTGTCGCAGGATGCCCAGCTCGCACGCGTGTACACTGCCCACAGCAACTTCGAGCACCTGCGCTGGCTGCCCTGGTATCCCGACACGGTGATTGTACCGACAGCTGCGGGCGATTCGCATTTCCGGGCCACTGTCCGTCAGGCACGAGGAAACCCGCAGGCACGGGGTATCCGAATCCA
>JAGTUZ010000090.1 GCA_018224415.1 Bacteroidota bacterium
ATGTCGAGCGCCTGCAAGCCATGTGCAAAGCGTTGGGCTTCCATCCAGGAAAGGGTATCGGGGTTCACGATCATTGAAACATGTGTGCGCCGATGATCCGAAAACAACGTCCGCAGGGATGCATTCGCCTCGCGCTCTTCTTCGAGGCGGGTCAGCACACGGTCCTGTTCCACCGACTTTTTTCCCAGCCGGATGCGGGTGATGATCTCGCGTTTCTCCTTGATTTCGTGGCGCAGACGGAGCAGTTCATCCGTCCAGACACCCGACACCGTGGGTGAGGCAAAGAAACGCAGCGCGAGCGCGGTCGGGGGCATGTCCACGACCAGCACGTCGCGATCCGGATAGCGGCGCAGGACGTCCTGGAATACCGCGCGCAGGGCGAATTCCTCGAGTCCGGGCGAGTGGCGCAGCACCCGAAAATACTGGTCGAGATTGAGCGCGGTCAGGTACCGGTAGTTTTCACGGACGCGCTGCAACACGTTTTCCAGGTAGCGGGCGATCCACCGGTCGACGTCAGGTTCGAGCACGTCGAGGAGGTCGTTCGACGCCGCCGGCACTGCGCCGGGGATGCGCACTGGTGTGTCGCCAAAGGACGCGGCGAAAATATCTCCCAGGTTGTGTGCGGGGTCGAGGGAGAGCAGCAGCACTCGCTTCCCGGCGCGCGCATGCGCCAGCGCGGTCAGCACAGAGATCGTGGATTTCCCGACTCCTCCTTTTCCAACCTGGAAGAGGCAGCGTGGAATATCGGATGCATTGGTATGGTATGAGCCAGCGGCCATGGTATTTGTCAGTCCACGGGAAGCGAGGAGAACAGGCGGGAGAGCGGGGACTGCGCGGTGTCGAGATGCATGATCAGCATGCGCAGTTCGTCTTCCATGTCCGGGAGAAGTGACAGTGCCAGTTCGGCTGGGGGAGCGGGGAGTCCGACCGCATGTCCGGCGAGCAGCAGGGCAAACACCTGCCGCAGTTCCTGTTCCTCCCACTCCAGCATGTCCACCGCACGTGCGCGATGCACTTCCCCGATCATGCCGAAGAGGCGGCGCAGGCGGCCCATCTCAGTCCTCCGCCGTCACGTCGGGGTCCTCCGCCGTCATGTCGGGGTCCTCCACCGTCACGTCGGGGTCCTCCACCGTCCCCTCGGGGTCCTCAGCCGTCATATCGGGATCTTGCGGCACGCGCACGCGGAAGATGCGGGCGTCGGCCAGCAGCCGGCGCCTTGAGGGATAGAACACGTAACACGCATAGAGTGCCATGAGGTCGATACCGTACAGGAGTTCTCCCTGCACCGCGATCAGCGAGGCGGCGACGGCGACCCATGGCGCATAGAGCGCGAGGCCCATGCCGCTGCGTTCGAAGCGAAACAGCGCGGCGAAGGCCACCGACTGCTTGCCGCGATGGGATCGCGCGAACAGCACGCGGTAGAGGATGGGGAGGGCGAACGCGAAGAGTGCAGCGATGACGAAGAGCACGACGTCCCAGGTCGGATGGTCGACGTATTTCAGGCTCTCGAACACACCTAAATCGCGTGCGGCCTCCACGCCAATCAGGACAATCGAAGGCGGTACCAGCAGGCGCCAGAAACGGCGTCGCAGTTCGATGCGCATGCGTTCGAGCGCGGCCGGCATCTGTCCCGAACCCGGCATCTGTCCCGAACCCGGCATCCGTCCCGAACCTGGCATCGATCCCGAATCCGTCGACGGTTCGGACGGCCTGGCATCGGCATTCACCCGTGTCCTGTTCATTGTGTGCCTCCGGCCTGTGTGGCGTGTTCCGCTTCGGCGGGACCGCGAAAGAACTGTACGACACCTTCGACGGTCACCCAGAGCACGATCAGGATGATCAGGGCATTGATGACCTGCAGCAGCGCATTGTGTTCGCTGCCGTAGTCGAACTGGTTGAGCAGCGACGCCCAGATGGTCATCACGCTCATGAACGCCGCCGGAATGCCGGCGAATATCCATTTCGCTCCGCCGAGTCTGCGCAGATAGAGGGTGATGATGATGAGCGCCAGCGCGGCGAGGGTCTGGTTCACGGCCCCGAACAGCGGCCAGAGACCGAGGGCGCCCTTGCCGTCGGCGCCGGAGGCGAAGGCGAGCAGGGCGGCGGTGACAACAACGAAAGCGGTGGACACATAGCGGTTCTGGAAGCCCGGGACGCGGAGCGTGGAAAACATCTCGGTCACGACGTAGCGCTGGATGCGCGTGGCGGTGTCGAGCGTCGTACCGGCGAAGGAGGCCACGAACACGCCCATGATCACGGCGGCGATTCCTCGGGGCATGCCCGCGGCGGCGATCATATTGGCGGCACCGTCGACGAAGGCCGTGATTTTCGAACCCATTCCGGAAGCGGCCGCCCACGATGCGTACTGCTGTGTCCACGCCTCGACACCGCGGAGGGTCTGACCATCCGCCGTGGTGTAGCCCATGCCGATACCGGCGGCGACGGCGATGATCACCAGCGTGGCGAGCCCGCCCTCCACCAGCATCGAACCATAACCGACGAAGAGGGCGTCGCTTTCCTTGCGGACCTGCTTCGCCGACGTGCCAGAGGACACCAGGGCGTGGAAGCCGGAGATGGCACCGCAGGCGATGGTGATGAAGAGGAACGGCCACAGGGGCGGCGCTTCGGCGGGAGCGGCGTGGAAGGCTGGGGCGACGATCGTGAGTCCTCCCGACAGCGCTGCGGCGACGATCCCGACCATGAGCAGCGCCATGGCGATGACAAGCTGATAGGCATTGATGAAATCGCGTGGCTGCAGCAACGTGGTCACCGGAAGGACGGAGGCGACAAACGCATAGACGAGCAGCAGGATGGTCCACACTCCCGTGGCGGGAATGCCGAGGATGGAGGGCAGTGACACAGGGAGCAAGGCACCGAGCACGATGGTGCCGTACATGAGGGCGACCGCGACCAGCGACCAGGCGGTGAAGTTGCCCCCGCGTCGGTAGAGAATGTGTCCGAGTCCGATGGCGATGGGTATCTGAAGCCAGACGGGCAGAACGGAGGAAGGAAACATGCTGAAGATGATTGCGATCACCAGGCCGAAGATGGCGATGACGATCCAGAGTTCGAGGAACACGATGACAAAGAAAAACAAACGTGCACGTCCGTTGACATAGCGTGCGGTGTAGTCGGAGATGGACTTGCCCTGGTTGCGCATGGAGATGAGCAGCGCGCCGAGGTCGTGCACCGCGCCCATGACGATGCTGCCGACGAACACCCAGAGCAATGCCGGTACCCAGCCCCAGATGATGGCGATGGCGGGACCGACGATCGGACCCGTTCCAGCGATCGAGGTGAAATGATGTCCGAAAATCACCTCCTTGCGTGTGGGCACGTAATCGACGCCGTCTTCGAAGCGCACGGAAGGAGCGGTGTTGCAGTCGTCGATGGCAAAGATGCGCCGGCCGATATAGCGACCGTACACACGGTACATCAGCAGATATCCGGCGAAGGACAGGACCATGATCAGAAGCGCATTCATTCTCAAGTACCCGGTCTGGAAAAACAGGAGCAGGGCATAACATACGAATTCCACGGGAATCATGCAGTGGGTGGCTGCATGACGGGGAACAGCATCCGTAACAGAAAGCGCACGCTCCGTTTGTTTCGGGACCAAATTCTTTATTACCTTCACTTTACGCCAAAGTAGCGTTCCGCCCGAATCGTGAAGAAAATCCTGAATGCGGCGGCCCGGCTTTGGAAAACAGATTGGAAAATCTGATATTGCGATGATGGCGCGGTTTTCCGCGATAGCGGACCGACTCCATCGAAATCCGGATTCCGTAACGCTTTCCACGAATCCGTGTCTACGGAGACAGATGGCAAAGATCCCGGCGGGGATTTCGCAGCAAGGCATCCCGCACGCCATCAGCCCCTACATCACATCGAAACAAATGAGCTTTACGACATTCTATAGCTTTTAACCCTTTGGAGGCTCGTATGCAAAAAAAGCTACTGCTTGTTCTGCTTCCATTGCTGCTCCTTCCCGCGATTGCCGCTGCGCAGACGGGGAAGGTGTCCGGCAAGGTCACGGATCTCGAGACAGGAGAACCGCTGATCGGAGCGAACGTTATCGTCAACGCGGGCGGGATGACCCGCGGAGCGGCGACAGACGTCAACGGCGGCTATGTTATCCTGAACGTACCGATCGGCAAGGTGACGATCACGGCAAGCTACATCAGCTACAAGACCATCACCATCGAGAACGTCCTCATCCGTTCGAATGAAACGACGGGCAAGGATATTCAGCTCCCCCCAGACTCGTACAAGGTCGATGAGGTTGTCATTGTGGCCGAGAAGCCATTGGTTGACAAGAACATCACCAACAGCAAGCAGACCGTCACGCAGGAAGACATCGAAAACATGCCCGTGCGCGGCGTCGAAGGCCTCACCGCCATGCAGGCCGGCGTGGTCTCGGCGGGCGGTGGTCTTTACATTCGCGGCAGCCGGTCCGACGCCACGAGCTTTGTTGTCAACGGCATGCCGGTGAACAACCCGCTGTACGGCGGACGTTCGCTGACCGTGATCAACAACGCCATCGCCGAGCAGAGCCTTCAGGCCGGCGGCTACTCGGCCGAGTTCGGTGGTGCCAACGGCGGACTGATCGCGACCACGACCCGTACCGGCGGACGCAAGCTTCGCGTCGAGTTCGAGACCTACACCGACAACTATCCCTGGGCCGATTACGGCGAGCGCACGCTCGGCACGTACAAGACCGGCTTCAGCACATATATCCTCACCGCCGGCGGTCCGCTGTTCGGACCGGTGAAATTCTTCGTTGCAGGGCAGAACTCCTTCCGCCGCACTCCGACCGGAGGATGGCGCGAGGATTACGATCTTACCACCCTGTACGATCCTCTGCTGCGCCAGACCGAAGCACACGCCCTGCTGACTCCCGAGGAGCAGGCCA
>JAGTUZ010000091.1 GCA_018224415.1 Bacteroidota bacterium
GCGTGACACGGGTGCGCGGGGGTCCCTTGCCCGCGCTTCCTAACCGATTTCTCATTTCATCCCGAACCCTCTACGCCGTATTTTTTCACAGTACCACAGCAGAGCAAGGCTCCCATGATCCGCGTTCTTTTCCTCGGTCTTTTCCTCCTTTCCTCCTGCAACGCCCAGCAGTCCGGCGTTCCCTCCTCGCCCGTCACCGGTTCGGTCATCTTTATTCATCCCGACGGCAGCGGTTCGGGCATGTGGACGGCACTGCGTATGCTCGACCGGGGTCCCGACGGCATGACGGAATGGGACCGTCTCGACCGCATGGGTCTGTATCGCGGACATCAGCGCTTCGCTGCCAGCACGAGTTCCCATGCCGGCGCGACGGCACATGCCTATGGCGTGAAGGTCCCGCTGGACACCTACGGCAACGTGCACGCCAATCCCGTACGTTCCGCGTCGAACAAGGATTACAGCATCATGGTCGAGGCGATGAAAGCCGGTCTGCCCATCGGCGTCGTCAACAGCGGCCATCTCTGCGAGCCGGGGACGGGCGTGTTTCTCGCAAGTTCCTTCAGTCGTTATTCCTATGATTCCATTTCCACGAAGATCATCGAGAGCGGCGCCGATGTGCTGTTCGGCGGCGGCGAGGTGATGCTGCTGCCGGAGGGTGTGATCGGGCGTCATGGGAAGCCGGGCAATCGCAAGGACGGCCGCAATCTCATCGAACGCGCGAAGGAACTCGGTTACGAGATCGTGTACACGCGGGAGGAGTTGAAGGCACTGCCCGATGACGCACAACGCGTGCTCGGCGTGTTCGCCGCCTGGAACACCTTCAACGATATGACGGAAGAAAAACTCGCGGAACGGGGCCTCCCGCTTTACACTCCGTCCGCTCCCACGTTGGCCGAAATGACCGAGGTGGCGTTGCGCATTCTGTCGAGGAAAGGCGAGCGGTTCCTGCTTGTCGTCGAAGAGGAGGGGTCGGACAATTTCGCCAACGACAACAACGCCAAGGGATCGATCGAAGCCCTGCGCCGTGCCGATGCGGCGATCGGCGTCGCGCGCGGTTTCGTCGAACGACATCCGCGGACGCTGCTGCTTACCGGTGCGGACAGTGATGCCGGCGGGATGAGCATCTGGGGAATGGACGACGAAACGGATCCGTCCCTTCCGCTGCCGGCGTCCAGTAAATCCGGCGGAGCGATGGACGGGATCGAGGGCACGGCAACGTTGCCCTTCGTTTCCGCTCCCGATGCCGCGGGCCGACGACTGCCCTTCGGCATCGCCTGGGCAGGGGAGGATGACATGCAGGGCCATGTCATTGCCCGCGCCCACGGGGCAAATGCCCAATTCCTGACAAACAATGTCCAGAACACCGATATGTACCATCTCATGTATCTGACGCTGTTTGGTCGGTGGCCAGAGGGGTCGGGGAAATAATCGAGAACGAGAACGAGTACGAGTACGAGAGCGCACACGTGCACGTGCTCGTACACGGAGTCACATACGGGTACGAGAACGAGTACCGAGGGCACGAGGGTATTGCATTTCTGCACGGGAGTGTGCAACATTGGGGATAACACATCTCGGAAATAGCTGGTATGGAGCGCGTCATGGGTGACAACGGTCTCACGGGCGAAGTGTTTTATCCTTCCTTCGAGCATCTGGGCGAACCGCATGTGCGCGACCGCGCCGTGCTCGCCGCGGAAGCGGAACGTGATTACGAGGGCTTCTGGGCGCGGCATGCCGAGGAACTGCACTGGTTCGCTCCATGGGAAAAAGTGCTCGACGATTCGGAGGCGCCGTTCTACAAGTGGTTCACCGGCGCGAAAACGAACAGCGTCTACAACTGTGTCGACCGGCACGTGCTGGGCGCGCGGCGCAACAAACTGGCGTTGATCTGGGAAGGGGAGGACGGCGAGTTCCGTTCGCTGTCGTATTTCGCGCTGAAGCGCGAGGTCTGCAAGTTCGCCAACATCCTGAAAAGTCTCGGTGTGGAGAAGGGCGATCGTGTGACGCTGTACATGGGACGCATTCCCGAACTTGTGCTCGGCATGCTCGCCTGCGCGCGCATCGGCGCGGTGCATTCGGTCGTGTACGGCGGCTTCTCTGTCGAGGCCCTGCACGAGCGGCTGGAAGACAGCAAGTCGAAGGTGCTCATCGTGGCCGATGGCGCCTATCAGCGGGGGAAGGTCGTGGCGCTGAAGGAAATCGCCGACGAGGCGCTGCAGCGGGCCGCGACGGTGCAGAGCGTGCTGGTCGTGCGGCGCACCGGACAACCGGTGAACATGGAACAGGGACGCGATCTCTGGTATCACGACCTCATGCGCCTGCCCATCGCATCGAGCAGTTGCAGTATGGAAATCGTCGATGCCGAGGATCCGCTGTTCCTGCTGTACACGTCCGGGACAACCGGTCGTCCCAAAGCCATTCTGCACACGCACGGCGGTTACATGGTTGGCACGTACACGACGCTGAAATATGTGTTCGACATCCAGGAGCAGGACCGCTACTGGTGCGCGGCGGATCCGGGGTGGATCACCGGACACAGTTACATCGTGTACGGTCCGCTGCTCACCGGCGCGACAAGCTTCATGTACGAAGGCGCGCCCACGTACCCGTACCCGAACCGCTGGTGGCAGATGATCGAACGCTACGGTATCACCATCCTCTACACCGCGCCCACGGCCATCCGCGGACTCATGCGCTTCGGCGACGCCTGGGCCGAGCGGCATGACCTGACGACACTGCGCCTGCTCGGGTTGGTCGGCGAGCCGATCAATCCCGAGGCGTGGAAATGGTATCACCGCGTGATCGGACAGAACCGCTGTCCGATCATGGACACCTGGTGGCAGACCGAGACCGGCATGTTCATGATCACCCCGCTGCCCAGCGATCCGCTGAAGCCGGGTTCGGGTGGCACGCCGTTTCCGGGACTGCGAATGGACATCGTCAATGAAGAGGGACAGTCGGTCGCCGACGACGAGGAAGGATACCTCGTTATCCGGAATCCCTGGCCGGCGATGCTGCGCACGATCTACAAGGATCCCGAGCGCTACGTGGAGCAGTACTGGAGCCGCTTCCCCGGCGCCTACATGACCGGTGACTCCGCGCGTCGCGACGTCGACGGATATTACTGGGTCATCGGCCGTGTCGATGATGTGCTTAAAGTGAGCGGCTACCGTCTCGGAACTGCGGAAATCGAAAGCGCGCTGGTGTCGCATCCCGCCGTTTCCGAAGCCGCCGCGATCGGCCTGCCGCATGAGGTCAAAGGCAATGCCATTCACGCATTTGTCATCCTCAAGACCGGCGTCGCCGTGCACGACCAGCTCGAGGACGAACTCAAGCGCCATGTCGGCCACGAGATGGGTCCCATCGCCAAGCCGGAGAAAATCGACTTCGTCGAATCCCTCCCGAAAACCCGCAGCGGCAAGATCATGCGACGCGTCCTCCGCGCCCGGGCGCTGGGCGAGGACCCCGGCAATCTTGCGACTCTTGAGGAATGACAAATGACAAATGACAGATGATATTTGTCATTTTTCATGTGTCATTTGTCATTGTTGAAGGATATCGCCGAAAACCTCTATCTTGAATCCGAACCCAGGGATTCAACAAGAGGCGATCGACCATGCCCTTCACCCGAAATCCGCTCACGCACAGTCCCGCCTTCCGGCGGCGGCGCATCATGAACTGGCTGCCGCTCGGACTCACCTACGCCTTCCTCTAC
>JAGTUZ010000092.1 GCA_018224415.1 Bacteroidota bacterium
GCGACCGGGCCGTCCTGCACGAAGCCGCGCGAAAGCCGCAGGGTGTCGCCCGGTATCCAGACCAGTGTATCCGAATATTCACGTTCCACGCGCGGCAATTCCTGCGCGGCCAGGGGGATGGCTGCGAGGAGCGATGCGAGGACGAGAAACACGAGGCGAGTCGTCACGGTACGGGACCCCTGCTTGGTTCAGGGGAAAATATCCGGGCGGCGACTGCGACGCAAATGCTATCGCGCGCTTCGCGCGCGGCCTTCGCGCCTTCGGCGCGGCCCTGGCGCACTGCGTGCGCCGCCTTCGCGCGCGGCCTTCACGCCTCGGGTCCCTTCAGCCGGCGGACCAGGCGGCCAGATGATCGGAGATGAAGGCGGCGGCGGCTTCGTGCTGGGCGCGGCCGTTGCCGTCGACGGGCATGGGAGGCGCGAAGCGGAAGTGGATAGGAAGATCGGGACGGATGGGTCCGAAATCCTTGAGGAGATTGCCGTTGGACCAGGCGTCGGTCTTGAGCGCGACGGGGAGAAGCGGCACGCCGGCATTCTTGGCCAGCTTGGCGCCGAGGGAGTTGAATTTCGAGGGGTCGAAGCTGTTGCTGCGGGTGGTCTGCGGAAAGAGGACGATGGACGTGCCCGCTGCGAGGCGGCGGGCGCCTTCCTCGAGCACGGTCAACAGGTCCTTCCGCGGATTGTCGCGCGTGACCACGATGGGGTCGCGCGAGCGCATGACGGGTCCAAAAACGGGATAATCCATCAGGCTGGGCTTGATCACAAAGGTGCAGCGGCGCACGGGATTGATCAGCGCCGGAAGCACGAAGGTCTCCAGCGTGCTCATGTGGTTGGACACGAACACCGCCGGGCCTTCCAGCGCGCGGATGTGTTCCATTCCCTCGATGTGCAGGCGACAGCCCGCATATTCCAGTGCGTTGAT
Organism: Bacteroidota bacterium; assembly: GCA_018224415.1. Lineage (GTDB taxonomy): Bacteria > Bacteroidota > Ignavibacteria > SZUA-365 > SZUA-365 > SZUA-365. The sequence goes on from JAGTUZ010000092.1 coordinate 922, forward strand.
GATGTCGAGACTGCTGTCTACCCACTCGGTATCGTTGTACCGCCCGCGCTTGGCGCGATGGGACGCGCTGAACACCACACGGATCGCGTTGATGTAGAAGGCCAGGGTGGAGGGGAGCCGGGACACCCTGCGGTCGGGAGGCGTGTCGTAGCGGTCTCGCTGGGCGAGGATGGTGCCGTGGGGGATCATGAGGGATGACACATGACAGATGACAAATGACAAATGATTGGGAGATCCCGCAGAATGCAGGAGCGTGTGGAAACAACGGGCGCCAGGTGGGGACACCCGGCGCCGTCCGCGTCATGCGGTGGGATCAGAGATTCCAGAGTCCGTTTTTCTTCAGCATGTCATGCGAGATGACCAGTTTCTGGATCTCGCTGGTGCCTTCGAAAATGCGATTGATGCGGCTGTCGCGGTAGACGCGTTCGACGGGGAGTTCGCGCGAATAGCCCATGCCGCCGTGGATCTGCACGGCGAAGTCGGCGACCTTGTCCAGGCCTTCACTGCAGAATAGCTTGACGGCGGCGCTCTGCGTCGAGATTTTCTTGCCCGCGTCGTAGTCGGCCGCGGTACGATAGACGACGCTTTCCATGGCGTAGGTGAGGGTCCACATTTCCGCAAGCATGAACTGCACGCCCTCGAAATGCGAGATCGGGGCGTCGAACTGCTTGCGCTCTTTCGAATAGCGCGTCGACAGCTCGATCAGTTCTTTCGCCGCGCCGACGCAGCAGGCGCCGAGGCCGAGTCGGCCGGCATCGAGCGTTTTCATCGCGGTGAGAAAGCCACGGCCGTCGGCGCCGATCATGTTTCCCTTCGGGACGCGGACGTCCTTGAAGATGATCGGATTCGTCATGCTACCGCGGATGCCCATTTTCTTTTCCTTCGGTCCGGCGCTGTAGCCCGGCCACTTGGTCTCGACCACGAAGGCCGACACGCCGCGCGGGGTGCGTGCGAACACCGAGACGACATCGGCGATGCCACCGTTGGTGATCCACAGTTTCTCGCCGTTGATGACCCAATCGTCGCCGTCGGGTTCGGCGCGCGTGCGCACGTTGAAGGAGTCGGAGCCGGCGGTGGCTTCGGTCAGACCGAAGGCGCCGATATATTCGCCGGAGCAGAGCTTCGGCAGGTATTGCTGTTTGAGTTCCTCGGTGCCACCGATGTAGATGGCGTTGGCACCGATGGACATATGCGCGCCGATCATGGTCGCGGTCGAGAGGCAGCCACGCCCCACTTCTTCCTGCGCGATGCAGTAGCCGACCTCGCCGAAGCCGCCGCCGCCGTATTCCTCGGGGAAGACCGTCCCGAAGAGGCCGAGTTCGCCGATCTTGTTGATCAGGTCGCGCGGGATTTCCTCGTTCTCGTCGATCTGCCCCGCAATGGGCTTGATCTCGGCGTTGACGAATTCGCGCACCATGTCGCGAAGCATGTTCTGTTCTTCGGTGAATGCAAAGAGATTCATGGGCATACGTGTTATGTGGGTGAATCGACGGGTCTATCTGCGAATGAAGGAGTCGATCGTGGGCCCGATAGTCGGGGAGTCATGGAATCTGCAGCCACGGATCAGGATACGTCGGTCGGATCCCAGCTGCTCTCGTTGAGCAGGTTGAGGTCGGCGTACTGCCAGGGCGATTTCTGTCCGACATAACTGATTTTGCTTTCGCCGCCGTCGACGCCGATGGTGTTGCCGTTGATGAACTCCGTGCCCGGCTGCAGCAGTGCGATCATGGCCTGGGCGACGTCCTCGGGTGTGGTGGCGCGGGCGAACGGATTCTTCGCCACGGCTGCGTAGAGCATGTTGCGCGCGCCGGGAATTTTCGCAAGCGCAGGTGTTTCGGTCACACCGGCAAGGATGGCGTTGCAATTGATGCCGCGGGGTCCGAGCTCAATGGCGAGCTGGCGGATGTAGGATTCCAGTGCGGCCTTGGCGGCCGAGACGGCGCCGTAAAACGGCAGGTTGAGATTCGCGCCGTCGCTGGTCATCGCGAAGATGCGGCTGCCGCGTCCGAGCAGGTCACGACGTACCATGTCTTGCGTCCAGTAGACCAGCGAGTTTGCCATCACATCGAGAGTCATCTCGAGCTGCGTCTTTTTGATCATCTCGCCCTCGTTGCGGCCGACCAGCGGACGCAGCGTACCGAAGGCCAGGCTGTGCATGAGCACCTTCACCTCGGCGCGTCCCTCTCGATGGAAACGCTCCACGAAGTCGTCGATAATTTTATGCCGCTTGTGTTCGTCCGCCGCGTTTTCGTTGTAAAACACTGTCTGGCGTCCGTTTGCCTCGATCTCCCTGATCAGCTTCTGTACCCCCGGCATCGTGGCCTGGCGGTCGAGATGCACCCCCAGGATGTTATAACCGTGTCTGGACAGCTCGCGCGCCGCCGCTGCTCCGAAGCCGGACGAGGCGCCGAGGATAAGAGCCCATTGGGTTCCAGGTTTGCGAGTCATATGTCAGTCTGTTTCGTTCAAGAAATCGTAATCCATTAAGATACGCAAATCAGGGGGAAAATCATTGCCTCGTCAGGCTCGCTCCGCTCGCCTGCCTCGGCGCTTAGCGCTGTACGCGGTACATTGTACGCGATGCCGGATGCTTTTTGGCGTACAGCGTACCGCGTACAGCATACGTCGCCGCGCCGCGCGAGCGAAGCGAGCACGGCGAGGCATTTTCCGGAATGCCCCGCAGGCCGTACATTGCGACATGAGCCGACCACTTTCAGAACGTTTCCACGACGCGGCGGGTATCGACTGCCGCTATTTCAACGGATACAAACCCTGTTTCCCGGGACTGGACTGCACCGAGGCGTGCCAGCGTCGCGAGCCGATGGGCACGCGCGTGCTGATTGTCAACCTCGACGCCATGGGCGACGTGGTGATGACTACCGCGCAGCTGGCGGCCATCAGGCGTGCCTGGCCCGTGAGCCATGTGAGCTGGATCACCCGGGCCAACGCCGTGCGCCTGCTGGACCACAACCCTCTGGTCGATCGCGTGTATGCCTGGGACGACGTCAGTCGCCTCGTGCTCTCGCGGCAGCGCTTCGACGTGTTGCTGAGCGCCGACAAGTCCGCCGACGCCTGCGCCTTCGTCGCCTCGCTCGACTGCGACGACGTGCGGGGATTCACGTTGTCCCGGCGCGGACAGATCATTCCCGCCAATGCCGCGGCGGATTACAATTTCCGCATGGGCATCGACGACGAACTCAAGTTCCGCCGCAACCGCCGCACGGGACAGGACATTCTCGCCGAAACCTGGCAGCTGCCGTATGAACAGGATGAATACATCCTGAATCTTTCAGAGGAGGAGGAATCCTTCTGCGCGGCGAAGCGCGCTGAATGGGGACTCGACGGCCGCGTGGCCGTGGCCTTCAACACCGGCTGTTCGGAGCTGTTTCCGAACAAGAAAATGACTGTCGAACAGCATGTCGCGCTCATCACTCGCCTGGCACCCGACGATCGATTTGTGTTCCTCCTGCTCGGTGGTCCGGAAGACACCGAGCGCAACGCCGAGATCATGTCCCGCTGCGCGCCGCTGGGACTCGGCGCACGCCTCGTTTCCACACCGACGCGCGAAGGACTGCGCCGGGGCATCTGCTACGAGAATCTGGCCGACGTGGTGATCACCGGCGACAGCTTCGGCATGCACCTGGCCATCGGCCTGCGCAAGCATGTGCTCGCCTGGTTCGGCCTCAGCTGCTGGGAAGAGATAGACCTCTACGGCCGCGGCCGGAAATTCACTCCCGACGGATTGCATTGCGCGCCCTGCTGGAAGCGCGTCTGTCCCTACAACCTCGAATGTATCGCCATGATCGATCTCGACGGCATCGCCGCCTCCGTGCGCGCCTTCGCCGACGAACGATATCCCGACAATACGGAGCAACAATGACCAATAATTCTCCCATGAGCCGCCTCGCGGCGACATTCCTCCCCGCCTCTCTCGGACTCGTCACCTTGCTCGGTTTCGTCGCCTTGCTCGGGTTCGTCGCCTGTGATCGCGAGCCGTCGGTGGAGGAACGCATTCTCGGCTCCTGGAAAAACGGCGACGGCAACATCATCCGCTTCGAGGAAGGGGACAAGGCAGCCGTAGGGCAGGAAGGGCTCGAGGGGGAAGGACCCTGCAGCTATGAGATCCGCGGTGATACCGTGGCAGTGACCATGCTCCCGGGCGATGCGTCCGACGCCACCGTCGTTTACAACCTGCGCCTCCACGGTGATACCCTGCGCATTCTCACGCTCGCGCGTTATGAGGGGGGCGCGTCCATGCGGCTGACTGCGGAGGAATACGCCGAGCAGGTCGGTCGTCCGTTGTACAAGCTGGAATTCCTGCGCATGGAGGCATTGCAATGAAACGGAAGAGCAGAGCCCGCATCCCTGAAGGACGTCCGCTGATCGCGCCGTCGCTGCTGTCGTGTGATTTCTCCCGCATCGCCGAGGAGGTGCGTGCGGTGGAGGAGGCCGGGGCCGACCTGCTGCATGTGGACGTGATGGACGGACATTTCGTGCCCAACATCACCATCGGTCCGCTCATCGTCGAGGCCATCAAGCGCCACGCCCGCACGCCGCTCGACGTGCATCTGATGATCACCGACCCTGACCGTTACCTCGCCGGTTTCGCGAAAGCCGGCGCCGACATTCTCACCGTGCACTGGGAGGCCTGTCCCCACCTGCACCGCAGCGTGCAGGCCATCCACGACCTCGGCCTTCCGGCGGGAGTGAGTCTGAATCCCGCCACGCCCGTGTGGCTGCTCAAGGACATTCTCGCCGACATCGAACTCGTGCTGGTGATGAGCGTCAATCCCGGCTTCGGTGGACAGCGTTTCATTCCGCAGGCGCTGGAGAAAATCTCCGAACTGCGCGCGATGGCGGACGAGATCGGTTGCACCGATCTGCGCATCGAGGTCGACGGCGGCGTCACAAAAGACAACGCCGCGCAGCTCGTCGCCGCCGGCGCCGACATGCTCGTCTCCGGCTCGGCCGTCTTCACATCCGGCGACTACGCCGGCTACATCGCCGCCCTGCGAGGGTAGAACGTGCACGTGCTCATTCACGAGTACGATTGAAGTAGGAAGGGACCCCCGCGCACCAGCGCGGGCAGTTCACACCCTCGATGTTTACCTCCCGCGCTGGTGCGCGGGGGTCCCTTCGCTTCCGTCCTCCCCGCCTCCCCGCCTCCCCGCCTCTCCGCCTCCCCGCCTCCCCGCCTCTCCGCCTCCCCGCCTCTCCGGACATGGAACTCCTCTGATGCGAATGGTGTTGTCGGTTCAGACAACAGGGAGAAGCATGTTCGTCGATACACCATTCCTCATTCATGAGCCCCGGCGGCCCGCCGTGCCCGAATCCGATGTCGAGCGGATGTGGCTGCTGCGCGCACGGCCCGAGGTGTCTTTCATCACCGTACAGGGCCAGACCGTGCGCGTGATCGGCGCAGGCACGCGCAACCGTCACGACGGGCCGGATTTCCTGCGCGCGTCGGTGGTTGTCGACGGTACGCTGCGGCGCGGCGACATTGAGCTGCATGTGCGTCCTGAAGACTGGCTGCGGCACGGACACAACCGTGATCCGCGCTATGCGCGCGTGGTGCTGCATGTGTGCCTGTACGATGGCGCATTTCCCCGTGACATTCCCGGCATCGCGCTGGCCGCGCAGCTCGGGCAGCCCTTCCGTGCCGCGTGGGATGATGCGCGCCGGCAGCGGCAGCTCCTGCCATGCCGGGGGGCTGGCACCGAGGTGGCCGGGATGGCAATTCCTTCTGCTTTCCCCATGGTGGAAACGATGACCGTGCTGCTGGCCGCAACCCGTTTCATGCGCAAGACTGCGCGTTTGCGGCGGCGTCTCGAGACGCTGCGGCGGGAGGGATCCCGTCACGATACGTCGGGGCACGGGTTCGACGCTGCGGCGGCATTCCGTCAGTTGGTCTACGAGTCCTTCGCGCGGGCCGCCGGATATGGCGGCAACGAGGAAGCGTTTGAGCGTCTCGCCCGTGCGCTGCCGCTGTGCGCGCTGGCTGCGCTTCCCTCCGATCAACGTTTCGCCTGCGCACTGGATCGCGCGTCGGCGCTCGACTGGAATTCTTCCGGCGTGATGCCGCACAACCGCATGCGGGGGCGTCTGCGCTGGTTCGCCGACTGGGCACCGCGCCTCGACCGGCGCGACTGGTGGCGCGGCGTCCTCGCCACAGCACATCGCGGCGAGACCGACGCTGCCATGTGGCAAGCAATGTTCCGAGCCGGGGAGGACGGTAACCGGAGGGAGGCGGGCGAGCAGCCGGGACCGGGTCGCGTGGCGGAGTTCGTCATCAATGTGCTTGCACCCGCGCTGCATGTGTATGCCTCGACTCGGGGCGACACCGTCCTGGCGCAGCGTGCAGCCGTGCTATTCTTTTCCGTGACACCGGCACCGGCAAACCGTTATACGCGTCTGATCGAGTCTGGCTTCGGTTTGCCCCGGCATGACGCGGGCGCGCAACAGGGCATGATCGAGCTGGCGTCGGAGTTCTGCCTGCCGCGGCACTGCGTCCACTGCCTGCAGGGTGCGATGAGTTCTGCTTGCCATGCCACACCTGAACGTGCCGCATGCACGAACGGTGCATATCTTCCCGAATCGTTGCCAGTGTAAAATATTTGCGAGATCGTTGATTTTTTCTCGAAAATGCACGATGTTCTGTTCTCCACGTCTCGCTCTGCAACACAGATCCATCCCAGTCAGGACCACGCCATGGAAAGCATTTCCAAAGCGGCATTCCGCCGTCTCCCGCGATACCATCAGATCCTGAACGCCTTCGAGGGCCTTGGCCGTGAGTACATCTCCTCGCGCGAGCTTTCGGAGATCCTCGAGATCAACGAGACCCTCGTCAGAAAGGACATGGCGGATTTGAAAATCCGCGGCAAACAGAACCAGGGCTACAGCATCGCCGCACTGCGGCTGCGCATCGAGGACTTTCTCGGCCTGCAGGAAATTACCGAAGCACTGGTCGTGGGGGCAGGACATCTCGGTACGGCCCTTGCCACGTACGCGGGCTTCGAGCATTACGGATTGAAAATTGTCGGGGTGTTCGACAGCGATCCGGAGAAGATCGGGAAGAGGCAGGGCGCACATGATGTGCTGCCGGTCTCGCGCCTGGCGAGCGTTATCCAGCGGAAGCAAATTCGCATGATCATCCTCACCGTCCCGCGCGAGGTCGCACAGGGCATCATCGACACCGCCGTGGGCGCGGGCGTGCTGGCCGTCTGGAATTTCACGCCCTGCGAACTCAACGTCCCTCCCGGCGTCAAGGTGCGCAACGAACAGATCGTCGGCGGCTTCATGGCGCTGTCGTATTACCTCAAAAATGTGTCGGGCGGGGGGGAAGACTGAGCGCGCTTCGCGCGCGGCTGTGCGCACCTTCGGAGCGCGCCATCGCGCGCTTCGCGCGCGGCTGTGCGCACCTTCGGAGCGCGCCATCGCGCGCTTCGCGCGCGGCAGTAGGCAGTAGGCATTAAGCGCGGGGACCGGCATCCCGGGCTCGATACGGAATCCTGCTCCCCGCTTACAGCCTACAGCTTACAGCCTACAGCTTACAGCCTACAGCTTACAGCCTACAGCTTACAGCCTACAGCTTACAGCCTACAGCTTACAGCC
>JAGTUZ010000093.1 GCA_018224415.1 Bacteroidota bacterium
CACAGCGACGCCTTCGCTGGCGCCTCGCTGCGCACGGTGCGTTACGCCATCGTCGGAGGCGAGCCCATGCCGGTGGATCTTATCCGTACATGGCAGGAGAAAGGCGTGCCGATCCGCCAGGGCTATGGACTGACGGAATTCGGTCCGAATGTGTTTTCGCTGAACGAGCAGGATGCCGAGCGCAAGATCGGCTCCATCGGCTTCCCGAATTTCTATATCGACACGCGCATCGTCGATGCGCAGGGGCGGGACCTGCCGCCCGGAGAGGTGGGGGAGCTGCTGCTGCGCGGTCCCGTCTGCACGCCGGGGTACTGGAACAATCCCGACGCCACCGCGGAGGCGATTCGCGACGGCTGGCTGCACACCGGGGATCTTGTCCGCCGCGACGACGAGGGCTATCACTACGTCGTGGACAGGATCAAGGACATGTATATCAGCGGCGCCGAAAACGTCTATCCCGCCGAGATCGAGCGCGTGCTGCGCGAGCATCCTGCGGTGCGCGCCGCCGCGGTGATCGGTGTCCCCGATGAACGATGGGGAGAAGCGGGCAAGGCCTTTGTCGTGCTCGACGCGGACGCGACGGTCGGGGAGGAGGAAATCCTCTCCTGGTGCCGGGAACGACTGGCGAAATATAAAATTCCGAAGTACGTTGTCTTTTTGGACGCGTTGCCGGAAAGCGACAGTGGCAAGATTCTCAAGAAACAGCTGAAAGCGAATCATGATGGAAGGTAAACGTCTGCAGGACATGCAGGTAGGCGACACGGCGTCGTTTACCAAGACCATAAGCGAAAGCGACATCTACGGCTTCGCCGGCATCACCGGCGATTTCAATCCCATGCACGTCGACGCGACGTTTGCCGCCGCCAGCCGTTTCGAGCGGCGCATCGCGCACGGCGTGCTCTGCGCCGGCTTCATCTCCAGCGTGCTGGGCATGCAGCTGCCGGGTCCCGGCGCGATTTACGCCTCGCAGTCGCTGCGCTTTCTTCGTCCGGTGTATATTGGTGATACCGTCACCGCCGAGGTCGAGGTGGCGGAATTGCTCGAGGAAAAAAACCGTGTGCGCTTCGCCACACGCTGTCGCAACCAGGACGGCGAGGTCGTGGCGGAAGGCGAGTCCGTGCTTCTGCCCCGCAAGGGCTGACATCCAGAGTATCGAAGCGATTCACTTTTCATTATTCACACCATTCATTCTGAAGGAGTACCGAAATGAAGTTCCGTCTTCTCCCGCTGTTCCTCCTCGCCGTGCTGTTTGTGTTCGTCGCCTGTTCCGACGACGACAGCACGCCGGTCACCCCGACCGACTCCATCACCCTGACCAATATCGTCCCGCTCTCCGGACCGATCGGCACGACTGTTTCGATCAAGGGCCGGAATTTCGGCACCGATCCCGCCGCGCTCACCATCACCTTCGGTGGTGTGGTTGTCACTCCCGTGTCGGTCACCGACACCGAGATCAAGATCATCGTGCCCGCCAGCCTCCCCATCGGCGCCACGAGCATCAAGATCAAGAAAGGCACGGGACAGCAGAAAGAGCTGCAGTTCACGATCGAGGATCCGATCGTCGGCGTGTGGACTTCCGATAGCACGAACGTCGCGCCGCTGCTCTACGGTCCTCCGTTCAACATCCGCAAGATCGTGGCCACGTTCAAGGCCGACGGTTCCTACATCGTTGTGCAGACCGATTCCTCGCAGACCTCGCTGACGCTGACGGGTATTTACACGGCTGCCGCGGGTGGAGCACCTGCGCCGAACGACAAGATCCGCACCATCACCGCGAACCAGGGCACCCCGTCGTCGGTGACGGCGGAAGGCATCTACGAGGTCACCGTGGCCGGTGACGGCGGCATCACGATGAAGTACGAAATCGCGCAGACCGAACCGCCTCTCGCAATGGTGACCAAGCCCACGCCGGAAGCCGGTTTCGGCAGTACGGCAGGTGGCGCATTCGGCACCATCAACGTGCAGATGTACGTCAGGAAATAATGATCCGCGGAGCGGGAGGGACCTTCGTTTCCTCCCGCATCCCGCTTCCGTAACTCGCGCGTTCCGATCCAGCAGAGGTGTTTCGATGGTACGTCCGTTTTTGCTTCTTATCGTGCTGTGCCTGGCGCTGGCCGTTCCGGTCCGGGCGCAGTTGTCCGATTATCCGGTGGACGACGACCGCGGCCGCGGCATTCCCGACAAACCGCCTTCGGAGTTGCAGTTCATCGGGTATCTGTTCAATCGCTTCACGGCATCGAACATCGCGCCCACCAACGAACTGCTGCGCGGCCAGATTATTGGCCGCCTGTTCGGCGCGAACACCACAACGACGCTGCCGCAGACCTCGATCTACGGCGAATCGCGATTCGTGCCGCTGTTTGTGTACCGTCCGTCCATTCTGGATGGCTCCGCGGTTTTCCGCAGCTTGTTCAAGGTCGACATGACCTGGGGTGACGCGAGCTATGGCGTGGGCAACAACACGGGCGGCGCCATCAGCGGCGCGACGGTGAACATCCAGACGCTGATGGCCAACGTCGAACTTCGTCCGGCGAAATCCTGGAATGTGGTGGTGGGCCTGCAGCGCATTTTCGACAACGTGCGCGATCCCAACATCAACACGCTGTGGACGAACCAGACCAGCGGCAACCGTCTGATGTTCTGGGGCACGCAGGGCGTCGGCGTGAGCAGTTATCTTCAGTTCTCCCCATTGACCGATGCGCGACTGTCGTTCTACCAACTCTACGAGAACCAGATCCAGCTCGACGATGACGTGGTGCTGTGGATGGCCGACGTCGAAACGCAGCTGCACCCATTGCTCGAAGTCGGCGGAAGCGCCTGGTACGTCCGCGATCGCGGCGCGGGCAGCGGCGGCGTGTCGGTGCTTGGGCAGGGGTTCAATTCGTCCTTGGTCAATTACAACGGTGGCGCGCGTCTTCAGCTCGACAATCCGAAATACCAGGCCGACATCATCTGGCTCGGTGCCAACGCCGCGTACGGCCGCGATTTCAACCAGGGCCGATGGTGGGGCAGTGCACTGGCAATGGCCAACCTCGGATCGATCGACACCGTGGGACTCGACGGCAGCACGGGCCACCGCGTGGATGTGTTCGGTCTGACCGCGCATGCCTCGTTGTACTACAAATTCGGACAAACCCTCAACGACCGCGTGGGATTCGAGGCGCTGTACACCAGCGGCGACGCCGACGGCGCGGCCGACGGCAGCTATGACGGCGTCGTCACCGGCAACACCTGGGGTTCGCCGGTGGGCATCTACAGTTCCCATCGCGCCTTTCTGCTTTTCCCCGACGCCCAGGTCATCAACCGCTACTACTCGGCCGTGCATGACATCTCTAATCTCGGTTACGGCACGCGTGCGCTGTTTGTCAACTACTTCAACGATCTCATCCCGAACAAGCTCGGCATGAAGCTCGGCGCGGCGGCAGCGTTCGCAAACGAGAAGCCCGAACTCGGTGGTGATTTCGTGGGCTACGAAGTCAACGCGGAATTCAAGTACAATTATGGTGTGTTCCTTGCCTTTGGACTGCACATGGCCTACATGGTGCCTGGCGACTTTTACGACAGTCCGTGGGTGCGGAACACCGAAAAAGTACCCGCCGATCCCTGGGTGCTGTTCGGCTCCATCTCCTGGCTGATGTTCTGACACCGGACGCGCCGACGCCACGGGAAGCGGTCGTCGGGATACACGTTCGCCTCCCGACTCCGACTGTTCTCATTCCTCTTTTGATGGTTCGCGATATGAAACACCGATTTATCCTTTTTCTTGCAGTGCTCATGATCACCGGATGCAGCTCCGCCCGCTTCTATCACAACGAACCGGCCTTGTCCTTCGAGGACATCGACTACGGTTTCCCCACGACGCAGGGGACGGTGAACGGCGTCGGAATGGCCTGGCATGACAGCGGCGGCGACGGACCGGCCGTGCTGCTGGTGCACGGACTGGCCAGCAACGCGGGCTTCTGGCGGTACAACGTCCCGGCACTCGCGGCCGGGGGTCTCCGCGTGATCGCGGTGGACCTCCCCGGGTACGGGAAATCCGACAAGGCGTACAGCACGCCGTACGGCATGGACTTCTACGCGAAGACGCTTGATGCGCTGCTGGCGAAACTCGGTATCGGCTCCGCCACGGTGGCGGGACATTCGATGGGCGGACAGATCGCCATGACCATGGCGCTGCAGGGCAGTGCCCGTGTGGACCGGCTGATCCTGCTTTCCCCCGCCGGCATCGAGCGCTTCGACGACGGCGAGGGCCGCTGGCTGATGGGCGCGGTGACGCCGGCGTTTGTTATCAATACTCCGGAAGATCGTGTCCGGGCAAACCTGACCGCGAATTTCCACAGCTGGCGTGACGAACTGGAATGGATGGTGGAAGAGCGCGTGCGCATGGCGAAGGATCCCGCATTCGAACGGTTCGCCTACGTGGTCTCGCGCAGCGTGACGGCCATGGTCGAAGAACCCGTCTGGCAGAAACTCGATCGCATCACGTTGCCGATTCTGGTCCTTGCCGGAGAAAACGATAACCTCATCCCAAATCCGTATCTGCATGGCGGCACAACGCGGGGCGTGATGGAAGACGGTGTCGCGCAATTCCCCTCGGCGGAACTGCGCATGATTCCCTGCGCCGGTCACATGATTCAGATCGAGAAACCCGACGTGGTCAACGAAGCGATGGTTTCATTTCTGCGGAAGCGGTAAGGAGGAAGCCCGGGCAGGGAAGGGGAGGATCACTCCTTCGGGTAGAGCCAGGTTGAAAACAGCCGGGTCATCAGCGGCATGACGATATAGGTCATCAGCAGGACCATGATGCCGGCCAGGATGACGATCTGTCCCCACCAGGGCAGCGCGCCGAGCTGGGGGGTCAGCAGGGGCTGCACAATCATTACGACAGGGGACAGGGCCAGCCAGGTCACGAGGCCCATCTTCCATCGCGGCGGCGGGGTGCTGCCGGGATGGCCGGGAACGGTAAACCAGTATTCGAGACCGGTCAGGCGCTGCACGCTGGTTTCGCCGGTGATCAGCGGCTGCACGCGTTCGACCCAGCCGCGCCGCGTGTCGGATGTCTCCCAGGCGATGAGGTTCTCGTACGTATCGAATCGGAAAACAATGATGTACTCCGGACGCTTCTTGCTGGACGGACGGATGACGCCCACGCCGAGATGTCCGGGAAACGTGATCGCATCGCGGGTGACGCCCTTGAGCCAATCCTCGAACGCCGACTCCTTCCCCGGTTTCACACGCCGCCGCACAACGGTGGTGAAGGGACCTTCCGTCTGCTGCGGGGGATTGGCGATGAGTGGGTCGTGCTGCGGCGGTGTCGGTTTCGATATCATGGCGGATGGACGGGAACAGATGTGTCTCGGCAGGAACGTGTCAGCTAAAAATAACACGCGCCGCCGTGGAAATCATTCCATCCGCGCAGAATGGTCACGGGTTCAGCGCAGGATGGTCACGCGTTCAGCGCAGGATGGTCGCGGGTTCCGCGCAGAATGGTCACGGGTTCAGCGCAGGATGGTTACGGGCCGCAGGTCGCGCTGTCCGTTTCCTGTGAGTGTGAGCAGATAGATTCCGGGGGACAGGAGACGACCTTCCGCGTCGCAACCGTCCCAGCGCAGGGTATGGCTGCCGGCGCTGCCGCCATCGAGCACACGCAAGGTGCGGCCCAGCAGATCGCTGACCCTGATGTGCGACGGCCTGCCGGGTTCTGCTCGGTAGCTGATCTGCATCGTTCCGCCGGCGGACAGCGGCTGTGGCCAGACATGCTCGATCCGGAATGCCGTCGCCTGCGAGGTCGGGGACACCGACGTGCCTGCGTCGTCGGTCTCCAGGAGGAGCATGGAGGGATGGACAATCGTGTGTAGCACTTCGGAGGAAGCGACCAGGGTGTCTCCGGCCGTGTACATCTCGCCGCCGTTGTGCAGGTTGACATCGAAGCGGGGATAGTCGGCACCGCCGATCACGACCCGCAGGCGGTGTCCTTCCAGAAACGTATGTGCGAGTTCCTGCAACTGGATGTCGATGGTGTAAACGCTGCCGGGTGTCATGAGCACTTCCCGGTCGGTTCCCTCACGGAAGCGCGCGCGGTGTATGGCGTCAGTAAGGATGATGGATCGTCCGTCGGGAAACACGTCGCAGAGCCGCACGCTGAAATCGGCGTCGGACACATCGCAGCGGACGGACAAGCGCAGCGTCCCGCTGCCCGTCACCCGCAGGTCCTCCTCCAGGACATCCGTGGTATAGAGCAGGACATCGCCGCGGCTCTCGACCACGTCGCGGATGTCGACCGGACCCACGGCCACCGAGGGATCAAACGGATCGAAGCGCGCCGCGCCGTGCGACGGACTGGGGTCGCGGGGGTCGGTGCGGAACAGGTCGCTTTCGGCACCGCCGTCCTCCGGCGCGCGGAGCAGACGGCCGCCATCGGCCAGGAACAGACGATGTTCGCTGGCGCCGAGGTCGCTCCAGCGCTCGCAGTCGCGCCATTCGTTTTCACCCATCTGGTAGTAGCGCACACGCGGTGTGAGCGGCCACCCGTTTTTCGCACCGTTCAGGTAATAGTCGAAAAAGGCCAGCGCCGCCTCGCGCGCCACGTTCGCCGCGTTCGGGAAGGTCAGATCCCCCTGCTCCTCCCGGTCCACGCCGCTGTGCGTCCACGGACCCATGATCAGCCGGTGCTGTGCGCGCACTGCGGGATCGCTGTAGGCGCGCAGATCCTCGAAGGTCTGGATCACGTCGTCGGGAAAATGGTCGAACCAGCCGCTGACAAGCAGCATCGGAACGCCGATCTCGTCCGAAATGTCGCTCTGCTGCTCGATGCCTTTCCAGAAGGCGTCCTCGACCGGACGCGAGGTGACCTGTGCGATCGAGATCGCGAACCCCAGTTTTCCGAGGGTCTCGACATGCTCGCGCCGCAGCACGCCGCCGTAGTAATAATCAAAATAATTCGTCTTGATATCTTTTATCATCGGTGCGGCGCAGACCAGGTGCGGGGGACGGTGTCGCGCGGTCTGGAACTGTATCATGCCGAGGGCCGAGCCACCGTGGGTCGCCACCTTGCCGTTACACCAGGGCTGCGAAGCGATCCATTCCACGATGTCATAGCCGTCGAGCCCGCGGTCGTATCCCGGGACATCGGCGTCCTTCGAGGCGTAGAACCCGCGCCAGTCCGCGATCACGTACTGGTACCGCGAGGAGTCGAGCGGGAATGCCGTCTGGCGGTAGAGCGAGAAATTCAGCCGGTACAGCGCCTTGTTGTACGGCGTCTGCACGAGAATGACCGGCTTGGCACGGCTACCGGGGTTTACATAGACGTCGGCCGCGAGCGTGCGGCCGTCACGCATGGGGATGTCCGTTTCCTGCGCGCGCAACTGGGAGAAAGCCGGCCGGGAGCACAGAAGGACAAGCGTGACAACAAGCAGCGGAAAACAGAAACGACGGATCATGGGATCTCCGGAGGCGTGATGAGGTGGCATGACGGACGGCCCTGTGCAGCGTGGTTTGGATGTAAAAAAATCGTTCGAGGTTTAATTCGGATCAAC
>JAGTUZ010000094.1 GCA_018224415.1 Bacteroidota bacterium
GCACGCCGTGGTCGCCTCACCATCCGTTGCGCCGCTGCAGCAGACCGTGACGCGGCGGCACGCGCCCACCGGAGGTCGCTTCGCCGACCACAGCGCGCTCTACAGTTCGCTGCGAGGACGCGAGACGCGTTTCCACACCGTACTGTGCGCCGCTCCGGCCATGGAAACGGTAAGCACACGCGTGCTCACGCAGGGAGATGGACTGTCTGCTCTGTCTGTCACTCTCGGTGAATCGCAGCTTCTCAGCCTATATAACGCGGATGGTGCGACCGTGTCTGCCGAGCTCCCCATGCTGGGGAGTGTGCGCACCGATGCATCCGCGATGCACTGCATCCTCAACCCCGCTGGCAGGCCGGAAACGTGGATGCTCGATGGAGGCAGCTTCCTGCAGGCCGACGGCCGGCTGTTGCTGTCTTCATCGGCCCTTCTCCGCGCGGCCGCGATGTTCGACGGATCCGAAATCCGTCTGAACCTGCGGACCGCCGGTACCCCTGGCGAGACAACATCCACTCCTCAGGAAGAGATTGATGTCGCGCTGCGCGTCTCGCACAGCGTGCTCTCCGTCGAAGGCGCCGGACTCGTCTCATGGGAACTCCATGGCAACATGCTGCAATTGCGGCTCGCTGACGCTGACACCGACCTGCGTGTATCGCTCGGCGGAACGCCGACCGGACTCGCAGACGACAGCAGGGATGCCGGAAGAAACGACGGTGCCGATGCGGGAAGCCGCCTCGATGCCCATGCGGAACCGCTGCAGCTCCAGGTCTTTCCCCAGCCCGCGTCCGCAGGGGCGACGCTGCAATGCCGCTACACCCAGAGCACTGCGGGAACGGTTGTCCTCACCCTGCACGATGCGCTGGGCCGCGTCGCGTCCACCTTGCGTTCGACGGCACAGGAAGCGGGCACACACGTGCTGATGCTTCCCGCGGCGAATCTCGTCCCGGGTCTGTATTTCATGCAGCTCCGCTCGAACGAGGATTCGGCCGTCCGGCGTATCGTCATCCGTTGACGAACGCCATCCGAAGAGCAGCGTCATCCGTCGCCGAAGGTCATCCGACGCTGAAGGTCATCCGAAGACCACAGGATTCACACGACAACGAGGAATTGAGATTTGATTCTTTTTATACAGGAGCAATTAACATGATCAGTCAATCGATACCATCCAGGCCTCCGGTCGCCTACGTGCTTGCCCTTTCGGCGCTGGTGATTGCGGCCCTGCTGTTCGGAGGCTGCTCGGAGCCGTTGGCTCCGATGCTTCCAGAGTGGGACATCGACGCGAACGTGCCTCTGATCAACCAGACCTATACCATGGCAGACCTGCTGTCGGAAGACGACGCCTTGCGCATCACGCAGAACGGCGATCAGGTGCTTGTGGTCACGCAGCGGTATCCGGTCGAGGCCATTTCCCTCGCCGATCATCTGCGCATCGACAACCACGAATTCCGCACGGCGGAAACGTTTGACGCCGTCCACTTCGACATCCCCGACTATCTCGACCAGCAGTTGAATGTGTTTACCCTCTTCCCTGCCATGCCGAAAGGGACGCAGGTCGTGCCTTCGATGCGCAACGATCTCGGCGTTGCCATTGCCATCGACACGCGCGAATATTTCGAGGAAATGACTTTCGCGAGCGGACAGCTCGCCCTCGACTTCACCAACGGGACACTGGTTCCGATGCGACTCGAAGACATCCGGCTCGTTGACAGCAAAGGCACATCGCTCGGCCAGACCGGATACGCCAACCTCATCCAGCCGGGCCAGCGCGTCACGCTGCCGGCCATGACCTTGGACGGGCTGCGCCTGACCAGCAACATGCGCCTGACCTTCGACGTGTCGACGCCGGGGAGCGGCGGAAAGAGTGTGGACGTCTCGAGCGCGCAGAGTCTCGGAGTGAAAGGCGTGCTCCGCGACACGGACATTCTCTCCATGCGCGGTTTCCTTCCCTCACAGAACCTCAGTTACAGTCGCGGCGTCAATATCGCCGGGAACAGCGGGCTGCGCGTGCGCGACGGACTCGTGCGCAGCGGCAGCCTCCGCTTTACGGTGAAAAACCACTTCGCTGTCGGAGCCGATATTTCCCTCGCCGTGCAGAGCGCAACGAAAAACGGCGCGCCGGTATCGGCGACCGCGCATGTGAATCCAAAGGGCACCGCGACCATCGCCATCGACCTGGCGGGTGCCACCCTGCTGTTGCAGAATGAAACCGACATCCTCTACAGCGCGCATGTCGTAACCGACGATGCAACCGCAACAGCCGTATCGGTGCACCGTGACGACAGCGTCGCCGTGACCGGTCTGCTCAAGGACGTGCGTCTCGCCTCGATGACCGGCACGCTCGCCCCGATGACCATGCGCGTGCGGAAAATGCGCTATTCCGACCTGAACACCGGAAGTACGTTCGACGGCATGATACAGCTCGACGAGGCCCGCATGTGGGTGGACCTTCGCAACGACGCCCTGCTGCCCGTGGGCATCACATCGGCGACCGTGCTCGGCAAGAACACCAGCGGATCAAGCGCCACCATGCGCGTGAACCCTTTCGACATCGCCGGCAAATCCGCGACAACCATCGAATTCGACCGAAGCGTGGTCAAGAACTTCCTGAACTCATTCTCCCCCCAGTATCCGGACAGCATCGGTCTCGAGGGTGAATTCGTTCTCAATCCGACCAGCGAATACGGAAGCGCCACTGACGAGGACCACCTCACCGGCGACGTGTTCGTCGAATTCCCGTTGCGTTTCACACAGGTTGCCGGCAGCATCACCGACACAACGGCACTGGAGATTTCCGACGACACGCGGAAGAAACTGGCCGAAGTGAACGAGGGCACGTTGACCTTCACGCTCGAGAACCATCTCCCGACGGAGGTGATCATCGAGCCCGAGTTTCTCGACAGCCGGTACCGTCCGCTGTTCACCCCGGTGGCCATCGACGGACAGCCGATGCGCGTCGGTGCGGCGCCGGTCGACGGCAGCGGTTTCGTCAGCCGCGCGGTGACCGAAGGCGTGACGCTGCATTTCAGCGGCGAGAACTTTGCGAGCATCGCGAAGGCGACCTTCATCCGCTTCCGTATTTCCTTCAACGCCAGCGCCAGCGGCGGCAGCTTCCGCTCCACCGACTACGTGCGCATCCGCGGCGGTGCGTCTCTGAACGTCAGCACGGCCATCACCGAGAATTGACAGAACGCAAGAACCATGAAACGCACCATGATTGAAACGCACGATGATTCGAGGTATGGTATGACCCTACGACACCAACAGTCCCTGTTCCCGACGCATCCCGCATGGTTTCCGACGCATCCCGCAGCGACGTTGGCACTCCTTTTCTTGCTCGGCTTTCTTTCCCTGTCGTTTGTCGCCGAAGCGCAGACCATCGGCACCAGCGCCCGGCTGACCGGCATGGGCAACAGCAGCGTGGCGCTTGTGCGCGGTCTCGACGCGCTGAATGTGAATCCGGCCCTGCTCGTCCCTTCCGACGGCGTGGTGGTTTCCTTCGGCATCCTGCCCTTCGGCGCACAGGCCGGAGCCGATTTCATGGACTACACCACCTACGAGCAGTATTTCACCGGCACGGCCAACGAAAAAGGAAAAATGGAACCGACCCATCTCGGAACGGCGGACAAACACGCCATTCTCGGCACGTTCCAGAGTGATGTCGGACATTTCACTCATGATATCCGATATACGCTCGGTGCGCTGATGGTCTCGACGCGTTTCCTGACCGTCGGTCTCAGTATCACCGAACGCACAGGCGGCAACATCGCCTTTCCCCGCTCCTTTGCTGAATTCATGTTCTTCGGCAACGAGCCGGGCCGCACCTATGATTTCTCGGAAACGGCGATTTCGTCTTCGTGGACGCGCGACTACGCGCTGACCGTCGCCCAGGAGTTCCGTCTCTTCCGGCGCATTCCCCTGCTTGTTGGTGCCAGCTTCAAACTCGTGCACGGCTACGGGTATTTCGGCATCGAACGCTTCGACAGCCGCTTCACCACCGACCCGTCCTCCTACGAAGTGCATGGCACCGCCGACATGGTTGCCCGCTATGCGGGATCGGAAAACGCGGTGTTCGCCAACAACGGTTTCCATTACACGCTGTTCCCCGATCCGGTCGGCAGCGGCTTCGGCATTGACGTCGGTGCCCATGTGAAAATCAACCGCAATTTCAGCGCGGGTATCAGCCTGGTTGATCTCGGCGCGGTGTCATGGAATCGCCGCACGTACGAAATTTCCACCAACGAGGATTTCTCCGTCGACGACATCACCACGAGCGATCAGGTCGAGGAGATTCGGACGCGGTTGAACGGACAGGAGCGTCCGGTGAGCTCCTTCTCCACCTCCCTGCCTGCGGCGATGATCGTCGGCGGCGTGCTGACCGTGCCCGACATGCCGGCGCGCGGCAGGGACTGGCATTTCACTTTCGCCTGGCGACAGGGCCTGAACGACGTCGCCGGAAACACGACCACCCCGCGCATCGGCATCGGCACGGAAATCGAGCTCATGCGCAACGTCGCCTTCCGCTTCGGCGCGAATCTCGGCGGCATCCGTCCGGTGACTTTCGGTGCCGGAATCGGCTTCATCGCCGACAACTTCAAACTCGATATCGGTTCGATGGACATCACTCCCCATCTGACCTCGTCTTTCTCCGCAGTGGCGCTGGGCATCAGCTCCCACTGGGATATCTAGGCCGCGGCGGGCCAGGAGGTCCCGTCCGCACCACCGAGTTTCCGCGGCTCCGCGGAAAAACCAACCTCCTTCCTTCCTCATACTTCCCGCCCGCGCCGTTTCCGCGGCAGAGGCAAGTACATGCAAGTTTTTCCGGCTTGCATGTACTTTTTTATGCACGTAATTTTTCAGGATGCGCTGGATATACCTTATTTGCCTGTTGATGCTTCCGGACGACTTGCGAACCGCCACCGCGCTGCCCGTAAGGTCGTTGCCCGCCGCGGTATTCCTCGCTGCGGCGTTGCTTTTTCCCTCCGGCGTAACGCGGGCGCAATCGTTGCCACAGGTGCCGCCCCCATCGGGTGCAACCACCGCCGTTGCGGTTCAGAAGAATGTTGCTGACAGCCTGAAGCGTCCGCGCATCGGGCTTGTGCTTAGCGGCGGCGGCGCGCGTGGGCTGTCGCAGGTCGGTGTGCTGCGCGCACTTGAGGAAGCCGGCATCCGGCCGGACTTCATCGTGGGCACAAGCATCGGCAGCATCGTGGGCGGACTTTACGCCAGCGGGTACAACGCCCGGCGGTTGGAGGAGGCCATGCGCCGCATCGATTGGGGTGCAACGATGCGGCTGACGGACGAAGCCGACCGCAGCGCGCTGTCGGTCGACCAGAAATCCGTTGCCGACCGGTCCATTCTCACCATTCGCTTCGACGGCCTGCAGCCCATGCTCCCCCAGTCGGTATCGAACGGACAGCGGCTGACCAATCTGCTCAACGAACTCACCCTGCAGGGCATCTACCATGCGACGGATTTCGACAGCCTCGGCATTCCCTTCCGCGCGGTAGCCACCGATCTGCATTCCGGCCGCAGCGTCGTCATGCGCAAGGGCAGCCTCGCCGAGAGCATGCGCGCCAGTTCCACGATTCCGGTCATGTACGCTGCCGTGAATCGCGATTCGATGATGCTCGTCGACGGCGGCCTGCTCGCCAACATTCCCACGCATGTGGCCATCGAAGCCGGTTGCGATTACATCATTGCCGTGAACACCTCCAGTCCGATGCGGACGGATGCGGAAATGCGGACCGCCCTGGAAATCATCGACCAGGTATTCAACGTCGTGATGATCCCGCGCAATACCGAGCAGCTTGCCCTCGCTGACGCGGTGATCACTCCCTTCCTGTACGGACTGTCCTCCGCCGATTTCTCTCAAGTGGATTCGCTTATCACCGCCGGGTACGACGCAGGCCGGCAGGCCGTCGTGGGCATCCTCAAGGACCTGTACGGAAGCGCCGGCTTTCCACCGGAGCACCACGATGTCGCGCGTGCCTCCGCCATCCGCCTCCATGGCATCCGGCTGCTCCCGGCTGCTACCGTCGTGGGCGTCGAAACCCGCTGGCGCGGCCAGCCGATGACGCCAGAATTTCGGAGGGATCTATCAGAATATATTCTCGAGGACTACCGGCGGCGGGGTTTCTCGCTTGCGCATATGGATTCGCTGCGCATCGACGAAGCGGGCGGCGTGGATGTGTACATCGATGAAGGTGTTGTGGGACGCATTTCCGTGACCGGCAATACGCGGACGAACGATGTGGTCATCCTGCGCGAAATCCCTGTTCGTGCTGGAGAGGTGTTCCGCGTGTCCGACCTGAAACGAGGCATGAACAATCTTCTCGCCCTCAACCTCTTCCACCATGTCGCCTATGACATCCAGCACGACGACAGCGGAGACCATGTGGTCATCCGCGTGGTCGAACGCGCATCGCAGGAACTGCTCACCGGCGTCATGGTCAACAACGAACGCAACGCCCAGATCGGCCTGCTGCTGCGGGACGCCAATGTTTTCGGTTCCGGAACGGAACTCGCCGCCAGTTTCTTCAGCGGACAGAGCAATCGAGAATACGCGCTGCGATACAGCACCAACCGCATGTTCTATACACCCTTCAGCCTGCGGATGGAAGGATATTACGGGTTCCGGGATTTCAACAACTACGAAGACGTCGCCGGGTTGCCTTCGAACCGTTTCGAACGGGAGGTCACCTTCGTCTACCGGCGGATCACCTACGGCACCTCCGCTTCATTTGGTCTCAACGTCCAGCGTTTCGGCAACCTTGTGGGAACGCTGCGCTACGAGGAACAGCGCATACGCACCGACCAGATCCGGAGACCGGACGCTGAAGAATTCAGCGAAGACCACCGCCTGGTGGAATTGAGTCTCTCGAGCACTGTCGACACGCAGGACCGCTATCCGTATCCGCGGCAGGGCGTGCGATTCCAAGCGACATATGCGTCGGCACAGACGGCGCTGGGCAGCGGCACCGCGTTTAGCAAACTGGCCGCCGTCTACGACTTCATTATCCCTGTCATCGACGACGTATTGGTAGTGCATCCACGTTTCCATTTCGGCTATGGGGACAAGACCATGCCGCGCACCGAGGAGTTCCATCTTGGTGGACTGCATTCGTTTATCGGTCTGCGGGAAAATGAATTCAACGGCCGGCAGATCGCAATGGGCGGACTGGAATTCCGCTTTCGTTCCCCCATCGACATTCTCTTCGATACCTACCTCTCCCTGCGCTACAATATCGGGCGCACCTGGGAAAACCCCGAACTCATCAGAATCAAGGATCTGCGACACGGCATCGGACTGCAGCTCGGACTCGACACGCCAATCGGTCCGGC
>JAGTUZ010000095.1 GCA_018224415.1 Bacteroidota bacterium
CTGCAACGCCTTGGCCTCGGAGATGAACTTCGCCTCGAGTTCCTCGCTCGGAAGGCGGAAGGTCACGTTCATCAGCGAACGGTCCTGCTTGTCCGCTACCGTTGCCGTGTAGAAATCGGGGTTCGCATCGAAGATGTCATACAGCAGCGCGGCTTTCTTCTCGTTGCGCTCCTGGATGACGCCGAGACCGCCTTCGTTCTTGATCCACTCGAGCGTCTTGCCAACGACAAAAATTGGGAACACGGGCGGCGTATTGAACATCGATTCCTTTGACACATGCGTCTTGTACTTGAGCATGGTCGGGATGTTGGTTTTTGCCTTCTCCTCGATCCAGGCTTTCTTCACGACCAGGAGCGTGACGCCGGCGGGACCCAGGTTTTTCTGCGCGCCCGCGTAAATGAGGCTGTACTTGGTAAAATCGAGCTGACGGCTCAGGATGTCCGACGACATGTCACAGACCAGCGGCACGTTGCCCGCGTCGGGCACGGTCTTGTACTCGGTACCGTAAATGGTGTTGTTCGACGTGTAATGCACGTAGTCGGCCGTGCCGGAGAGAGGAAGGTCCTTCGGCAGGTAGTTGAAGTTCTTGTCCTCGGAGGAAGCGACAACCACCGTCTCGCCCATCAGCTTCGCTTCCTTGATCGCCTTCGTGGCCCACTCGCCGGTGTTGACGTATTCGGCCTTTGCGTGGAGGAAGTTCATCGGCACCATGGCAAACTGCATGCTGGCACCGCCGCCGAGAAAGAGCACGGCGTAGTCGTCGGCCGAGAGGCCCATGATTTCCAGCGTGTCCGCCTGTGCCTTCTGCACGACGGCGTCGAATTCCTTCGAACGATGACTGATTTCAAGAATGGACATGCCGAGACCGGCGAAGTCGTACGCAGCATCCCGTGCGGCTTCGATGACGGGCACCGGAAGGATGGCGGGACCGGCAAAGAAGTTGTGTGCGCGCGTGGCCATGGGGTACTCCTGTGAGATTGGATTGTGCAAAAAAGTCTGAAGAAGGGCCGATATAGCGGCTCAAACACAAACATACGACTCTTTTCCGACATCGCCATACGGTACTCCGGTTTGCCCCTCCTCCGCCTTTTCGCTATTTTTGGAGTCAGTCGGGATTCGGACCCGGAACGCGCGTTCGCGCGTGCGGGAGCGGTGCGCCCAGGGTCCCGGCAACGCCCATCTCCTCACCCCATCAGTCGCGGAGTCCGACATGAAAATCCTCATCACCGACGGTATCTCGAAAGACGGCGCAGCCCTGCTGCAGAATGCCGGCCATGAAGTTGTCCAGCAGGCCCTCGCCCCCGAGGAACTGCTCGCGCAGATCGGCGAATACGATGCGCTGATCGTCCGTTCGGCCACCAAGGTGCGTGCCGATGTGATCGACGCGGGCACGAAGCTCAAGGTCATCGGCCGCGGCGGCGTCGGCCTCGACAACATCGACGTGGCGCACGCGAAGGCGAAGGGCATCGCGGTGGTGAACACCCCGGGCGCCTCCTCCATCTCCGTGGCCGAACTCGCCATTGCGCACATGTTCGCCATCTGCCGCTTTGTGCACATCAGCAACGTGCAGATGCGCGCGGGTGCCTGGCCGAAAAAGGACTACAGCAAGGGTGTCGAACTCACGGGCAAGACCCTCGGTCTCATCGGCTTCGGCAACATCGGCAGGGAAACGGCCAAGCGCGGCATCGGTATCGGCATGACCGTAATCGCGCACGATCCCTTCGTCAAGGAAACGGACATGGACGTCCGCCTCGTGAGCAAGGACGAACTGCTCACCCAGGCCGACGTGATCAGCCTGCATATCCCCTTCATCAAGGAGGAAGGCCCAACCATCGGCGCGGCGGAATTCGCAAAGATGAAAGACGGCGTGCTGCTTGTCAACTGCGCCCGCGGCGGCGTGGTGGTCGAAGCCGACCTGGTCGACGCCCTCAACAGTGGCAAGGTGCGCGCGGCAGGCGTCGACGTGTACGTCAACGAACCCGTCACCGAAGCGCAGCAGACACTGCTCAACCACCCGAACGTCTCGGTCACGCCGCATATCGGCGCCTCGACCGTCGAAGGCCAGGCCCGCGTGGGCGTGGAAATCGCCGAACGCGTCATCGGCGCGCTCAAAGCCTGAGACAGACGCTTTCAGATCCTGAGATAGACACGCTGAAATCCTGAGATACGAAATTCCTGCGGCCGGGACATCCGCGTGATGTCCCGCCGTCCCTCCCCCTGACCCGAAGTCCATCACGAAACCGGAGAAACTGACTCGCCATGGCAACATTACGTCCGTTCCGGGCCTTCCGCCCCAAACCCGCATTCGCCGCGGAGGTGGCCGCCAAACCCTACGACGTGCTCAATTCCGACGAAGCGCGCGCGGAAGTGCAGGGACATCCCCTCTCCTTCCTCCACATCGGCAAGCCCGAGGTGGATCTCGATCCCGCGATCGATATCCATGACCCGCAGGTCTACGACAAGGGCCGCGAGAACCTGCAGAAACTCATCGCCGACGGCGTGCTGCTCGAGGACGCGTCGCCCTGCATGTACCTCTACGCGCAGACCATGGGCGAACACACGCAGTACGGCCTCGTCGGCTGTGCGGCGGTGGAGGAGTACTGGAACGACACGATCAAGAAACACGAGTTCACGCGCAAGGACAAGGAAGAAGACCGCTGCAATCATGTGCGCGTGACCAACGCGCATACGGGACCGATCTTCCTCACGTATCCCGATCAGGCCGAGATTGACGCGATCGTCGACGGCGTGCGCGCCACACCGCCGGTGACCGACCACGTCGCCCCCGATGGCATCCGCCACCAGACCTGGGTGATCGACGGGGCCGACGTCATCAACCGCCTGCAGGAGCTGTTCGCCGCCGTCCCGAACCTCTACGTCGCCGACGGACACCACCGTTCCGCCGCCGCCGCCATCGTCGGACGCGAGCGCGCGCAGGCGAATCCCTCGCATACCGGAAAAGAAGAGTATAATTTCTTTCTTGCCGTGCTCTTCCCCGCCGGCCAGCTGCGCATCATGGACTACAACCGCGTGGTCAAGGATCTCAACGGCCTCGACGAAGCGGCGTTCATGGCGAAGCTCGGCGAGCGCTTCGCGATCACGCCCGCCGACGGCGCCGTGTTTCCGCCGCGCAAGGGCAGCTTCGGCATGTACATGAACGGGAAGTGGTACCAGCTCGAGGCCGAGGCCGCGCTCAATGACAATCCCGATCCCGTCGAGCGCCTCGACGTCGCCATCATGCAGAACCACATCCTCGGCCCCCTCCTCGGCATCGCCGACCCCCGCACCGACAAACGCATTGACTTCGTCGGCGGCATCCGCGGACTGGGCGAACTCGAGCGCCGCGTCGATTCCGGTGAGATGAAGGTCGCCTTCAGCATGCATCCGACTTCCATCAACGAACTGATGGCCATCGCCGACGCCGGCCAGGTCATGCCCCCGAAATCCACCTGGTTCGAGCCCAAGCTCCGCGACGGGCTCTTCGTGCATTTCCTGGACTGAGCGCTGCGCCGCCTTCGGCGGCTTCGCGCGCAGTAGGCTGTACGCCGCGATGTTCGAAGCATTTTATTTAGTGAATCTGGGATCTGATTCCACCCGTCGAGGTTACCTTCACGGAGGGGATCAGATCCCAGGTTTATTTTATCAGTTGCTTCGAACACTGCGGCGTACTGCCTACAGCCTATAGCCTAAAGCGCGCTCGTCCGCCGAAGGCGGCCGAGTGCTCAGCTTACAGCGCGCGTTGCCGCCCCTGGCGGCAACGCGCTCACTTGCGCATGGTATACCGGATGGCCGGGGGCTCGATGTTGAGCAGACGGAGTTCGGCGGGGAATTGCAGCGAGGGAATGATGCTGCCGGAAGTGTCGGCGACGATGTCCTTGAACTCGATTTCGGCGATGAAATCGTCGGAGGAATACAGGGAAAGCACGTTCACGCCGCCGCGGACGGAGACGTCGACGGTCTGGCGCTCGAGCAGCACTTCGCGGTCGGCGGGCAGGTGTCGGACCAGCACGCGGACGTCGCGGAACCACATATCGGCCAACTGCTCGGTTGGGATATACAATTCCACTCTGTTGATGTCACGGCGTACGATACTGCGCAGTGTGTCCTTTACGGGAAGATCCTCTGCGATCGCAATGGAGAGATCCGTGTACGCTTTCGCCTGGACCGGCCAGCTGTCGATCTGGCCGAGTACGCTCCGTGCACCGCGCAGTGTGATGGAATCGGGAGTAAGCTGAACCTCACGGACCAGCCCGAACCCTTCCTTGAACTGCATCGAGAGCCCCTCGAGACGCAGCGGAACACGACGGGTGATTTCGCGGTCCACCGACACGAAAAGCGTTTCGGGATACGCGCGCAAGGCCTTGATCCCTCCCGGCAGCTGCATCATCTCGTTGAGTCCACGGTTGGTCAGGATGATGCCGGATCGCATCTGCGCACCTGGAATCTCGTACGCGAGCTGTTTGGCCGCGTTGATGAACAGCAACTGCCAGCCGTCGGCCTCGAGCAGCACGTCCACCGTTTGGGGCAGTGGCGTCTCCAGCGCGAGGTCCGCAGGCATCCTGCCGGTCACCAGCGGCACGTCATAATGTGCACGGAACGTCCCACTCATCGTGACCGAAAACCAGAAGGCGGCGGCAACGAGGAAGGAACCGAGGAGGATATGATAACGATCTTTCAGCATGGCGTTGTGGATCGTGGCTGTCATGCTAACATAGTGGTCCCGCGGGTCAGTGTCAAAGAGCGACGGAGTTTTCCCCAGCCGTCCGCTCAAGCGGCGCAGGCCGCAGCTCCATCAGATCAGGATCTGCGAGACGAGGCCGCCGATGCCCAGGGCGAGCACGAGACTGCCGACCCAGATGATGGCGCCCTCGCGCAACCCGCGCTCCTTGAGCATGACCATGAGCGACGCCACGCAGGGAACAAACAGGGTGATGGTTACCAGCGCGGCGACGGTCTGGAAGGGATCGAGGTTGAGATCGTAGAGTCCGGCCGCGCCAAAATCCCGCCGCACCAGGCCCATGACAAACGCGGTCGACGCCTCGCGCGGCAGCTGCAGCCACGTTACGACGAGAGGTTCGAGCGCGTCCATGATGCGTTCGAGCGCACCGGTCACCTGCAGGATGCTCACCGAGAGCGCACCGATGAAGAACCAGGGACTGGCTTCCTTCATGAAAAACCAGGTTTTGTACGCGGTTTTCTTCACCACATTGTCGATACGCGGCATCCGCATGTGCGGCAGGTCGATCAGCAACGGGGAGGTCTCGCCGGGCAGGCTGCGGTTCATCACCGTACCGACCAGCACGAGAAAAGAGAAAATGACACCGGCGTAGATCACGGTAGCCGTGGCACCGGCGGTGGCAAGCAGCGCGGCGATCACGCCGAGCTGCGCCGAACAGGGAATCGCCAATTGGAGAATGGTCGTGGCGATGGTCTTCTCGCGCTGCGTGCCCAGAAGGCGTGTGGTGATGGTGGCCATGGTCACGCATCCGAAGCCGAGAATGAGTGGAATGACGGCGCGCCCGTTGAGTCCCACGAAACGCAGCACGCGGTCGACCAGCGTCGCCAGCCGCGGCAGGTAACCGCTGTCTTCCAGCACCGACAGGGCGAAGTAGAAGCCCAGCACCAGCGGAAGCAGCAGGAACACCAGATACGTCAGCGTCATGGTGACAGCGCCGAATTCTCCGAAGAACAGCACCATCCATGGACTGTCGAAGGCGAAGTGATATTCGGCGTCGTGTCCGGCCGGGAGCGCGCGCGCTTCCGCCCAGCGGTCATAGTCGGCTTTCAATCCCTCGGAGAAACGGAAATCACGACTTTCGGCGACCTCGCCTTCGGCGTCGAGCACGTCGACGGTCACGGTCGTGGCAGCACTACCAGCGAGCCAGGACTTGATGTGGAATTCGACGAACCCCTTGCCCACCGTGCCTTCGGTAAAGCCGACGATGTCCTGCGCCACAAACACGCCCACGAAGAAATACAGTGCGGCGAGGATCACAGCGAGGATGGGGAAACCCAGCAGCGGACTGACCGACCAGCGTCCCAGCCGCGCGGAGATGCGGGTCCCTGCCTGCTCGTCGATGACAACACGCTGGAGCATCTTGTTGACGCGGTTTCGCCGGCCAATATAGACCTCCTCGCGGCGGGCGGGATCCACGGGCGCAAGCCCGTGCCGCTGTGCCACAACCACGTCCCCCTCGAGCACGAGCAGGGCCTCGGACTGCGAGCCCACGGAAGCGAGCATGGTATGCAGTTCGGCATGCAACGCCCGGTGCTGCTTCCCTTCGCGCGCGTTCACCACGAGTTCGTGGATCTCTTCGAGCCCTTTCTTCCTGACGGCGACCGTACCGATGACGGGGATTCCGAGTTCCTCCTCCA
>JAGTUZ010000096.1 GCA_018224415.1 Bacteroidota bacterium
CTTCACTGAGATATTATTTACTGAGACAATAATAGAACACCGGAGGGTGTAATCATGAAACAATATTCGGAACGACTGGCATTGCGGATTGCTCGAAACATTCGCGTTTCATTGATCGCAGGATTCCTGCTCGCGATTTTCGGGCCATCCGTCGCCTTTTCGCAATCACCCGCACCGCTTGATCTTGGATGTACCGAGACCTTCGCGGTCCTTGCGGGTTCGACCGTCACAAGCACCGGCGCGACCATCGTCGATGGGAACATTGGATTGAGTCCAGGAACTGGAATCGTCGGATTTCCACCCGCAACCGTCATCAATGGCTCGATTCATATCAATGACGCACTCGCCAACAGCGGCCAGGGTTGTCTGACGACTGCATACAATGACGCCGCCGGCCGAACTCCCATACCGACCGGCCCGTTTTTGAACCCGGGATCCGGAAATATCGGTGGATTGACGCTTGTTGCGGGTCTGTACAAATTCACAAGTTCCGCGGCCATCACGGGCTCCAACCTCACCCTCAACGGCAGTGCCAGCGATGTATGGATTTTCCAGATCGCAAGTGATCTCAACGTCGGGACCGGCGTGCAGGTCGTGCTGGCGGGAGGGGCACAGGCGAAGAACATTTTCTGGCAGGTCGGGACTTCAGCGACGATCGGGACGACCGCCATCATGAAAGGAACGATTTTGGCGGATCAATCGATTTCCCTGAATACGGGGGCCGTGTTGGACGGCCGGGCGCTGGCACGCATCGGCGCGGTCACCTTGGCTGAGAACACGATCACCAAGCCACTCATCGATTCCGCACTCCCGACGGTGATATCCACGGTTCCTTCCGACACCGCAACGCTTGTTCCCCTCGATCAGACGATCAGCGCGACATTCAGCGAAATCATGGATGAGGGGACGATCACCGCCACGACGGTTAAACTCATGCGTGGAACCCAGCCTGTCGCCGGAGTCGTTTCCTACAGCGGCCTCGTCGCCTCTTTCCAACCGACAGAGAATCTGGCATACAACACGCGCTACACCGCGACGATCACAACGGGTGCGAAGGACCTGGACGGAAACGGTCTGGCACGCGACTATTCGTGGCAATTCCGAACCAGTGCGGCCCCGGACACGATCGCTCCCACGGTCATCTCGACGATTCCCGAGAATGCAGCGACCAACGTGCCCAACAACCAGAAGATTGCAGCGATCTTCGACGAGATGATGGACCCGCTCACCATCAATACATCCTCATTTGTCCTTCTGGCGGGATCAACACCGGTGGCGGGAACGGTCAGCTATGTGGGCGTCACCGCGACGTTCACTCCGGACGCCCCGCTCGTCTATAGCACCATATATACGGCCAGGATAACCAATGCGGTGCGGGACGCTGCCGGTATCTCCATGGTACACGACTATGTCTGGCATTTCATTTCAGGTCCCGAGCCCGACACGACGCCGCCCACGGTGCGTTATACCGTGCCCGCCAACAATGCCATGAATGTTCCCGTCAACCAGAAACTCGCAGCAACATTCAGCGAAGCGATGGACCCGTCGACAATCACGAATTTGACGTTTACGTTGAAACTCGGCATGCAGACTGTTCCTGGTTCGGTCGTTTTTCGTGGTCTCACGGCAACGTTCACACCGGATTCGCATCTCACAGCGAATGAGACGTACTCCGCGACAATTAGCACAGGCGTGACGGATCTTGCCGGGAATCCCATCGAAGCGGACTATGTTTGGAGTTTCGATACGGATATTTCCGCAGACCTCACAGCACCAATCGTTATTTCCACCGTCCCGGTCAACGCGGAATTGGATGTGGCCGTGAACAAAACGCTCTCGGTCACCTTCAGCAAGGAAATGGATCCACTTACCATTACGAGTACCTCGTTTACCCTGCGGAAAGGTGCGATTCCTGTGCTTGGCATGATAACCTCCGTCGGGACGGACGCATTCTTCATGCCACTCATGCTTCTCTCCACCCACACCGAATATCACGCCACAATCACAACGCAGGTGACAGATCTCGCGGGCAATCCGCTCGAGATGAACCATACCTGGAGCTTCACGACCGGCGCCGGGCTCCCCGGTCCTTTTCCGGTCGATCTTGATTGCGCCAACGCCTTCACGATATTGGCCGGTTCGACTGTCACCAGTACGGGAAATACTATCGTCCATGGCGACGTTGGATTGAGTCCCGGCACCGCGGTGGTCGGATTCCCCCCAGGGCAGGTCCTGAATGGCGCAATCCACATCAACGATGCGTTGGCAAACAATGCGCAACTCTGCCTCACGGTCGCATATAACGACGCCGCTGGAAGAACCTTGAATGTCATCCTCGTATCCGACGGAGAACTGGGCGGCAAGACGCTCGCACCAGGAATCTACCGCTCCGCCCCCGGTTCCTTCGGCATCACCAACGCCGATCTCACGCTTGACGCCCAGGGTGATGTCAATGCGGCATGGATCTTCCAGATGCCCACATCGACGCTGACAGTGGGCAACGGTCGCAAGGTCATCCTTGCCGGAGGAGCGAACGCCGCAAATATTTTCTGGCAAATCGGGACTTCCGCAACCATCGGCACGACTGCCGAAATGAAGGGTACTCTCATGGCCGATCAATCCATCACGCTCAAGAACGGCGCGGTGCTGAATGGCCGCGCCCTGGCAAGGATCGGCGCCGTCACAATGGACAATGCAACGTTCATACGGCCGGACATCGTCCTCACCGTCAGGGACGATCTCGCGCCCGCTGCATTCACGCTATCGCAGAACTATCCAAACCCCTTCAATCCTGTCACGAATATTGAATACGGCATCGCCGAGCCAGGCCAGGTTACGTTGCGCATCTTCAATACGTTTGGTGTTGAGGTCGCAACGCTTGTGAATTCCTACCAGGAAGCCGGCCAGTACAGCGTTTCCTTCGACGCAGACGAAGCAACGCCCCGACTCACAAGCGGCATGTATTTCTATCGTCTGGAGGTCGGAACAGCTGCTCCGATGAGCAGAAAGCTCATCCTCCTGAAGTAAATGCACGGCGTATCCGGAAAATTCCGGCAGGCCCCCGCGCCGCGGAATTGATTCCAAGCCCAGAACCGAATGTCAAAGGGACCCATTATTGGGTCCCTTTTTTGATATGACAGATGACAAATGAAAAATCTGTCATTTGTCATTTGTCATTTGTCATTTATATGACTGTCTGCTCGTCGGCGTGATAGCTGGAGCGAACGAGAGGTCCGGACTCGACATGGGAGAAGCCGAGTTCGAGTCCGACGCGTTTCCAATCCGCGAATTCTTCGGGAGTGGCATAGCGTTCCACGGGAAGATGCTGCTTGGTGGGCTGGAGGTATTGGCCGAGTGTCATGATGTCGACACCGACGACGCGGAGGTCTTCCATCACCTGTCGGATTTCATCCGCCTGTTCGCCGAGCCCAAGCATGATGCCGGTCTTGGTGACCAGTCCCTGCGCCTTGCACATGCGCAGGAGGTCGAGCGAACGCTGGTATTTCGCCTGGGGTCGCACGCGGCGATAGAGCCGGGGGACAGTCTCCACATTGTGGTTGAAGATGTCGGGTCGGGCGTCGATGACGGTCTGGATCGCCTCGCGTTTGCCCTGGAAGTCGGGAGTCAGCACCTCGACCTTGCAGTGCGGGAGTCGATCGCGGACGGCACGAATGGTCGCGGCGAAAATCGCCGATCCACCGTCTTTGCGTTCGTCGCGGTTCACCGAGGTGATCACCGCATGCCGCAGTCCCATCCGTGCGACGGCTTCGGCCACGCGCCGCGGTTCGTCGGTGTCGAGCACGAGGGGACGCCCCGTCTTCACCGAGCAGAAACCACAGCTGCGCGTGCAGATGTCGCCAAGGATCATGAAGGTGGCCGTGCCGCGGTTCCAGCATTCGGCCATGTTGGGACAGCGCGCATCCTCGCACACCGTGTTCAGGCGCTGCTCGTCCACGAGCTTGCGGATTTCGGAGAAGGTAGTCCCGAGAGGGACCTTGATCTTCAGCCAGTCCGGCCGCCGTTCGCGCTTTGCGGGCGATTCGTGTGAAGTGGAGGATTCGTGTGAGGTGGAGGAAGCTTCTGTGTGTGTGGGGATATCGATGGTTATCGGGTCCATGTGGTGGCCTTTCAATCACTGGAGAGCCCA
>JAGTUZ010000097.1 GCA_018224415.1 Bacteroidota bacterium
ATAGCGAATGACTGATGGCTGATAGCTGATGTAAAATGACAGATGACAAATCAAAAATGACACATGACAAGATAACACGGTTGTGCCGTCATCCGACATCTGATATCCTTCATCTGTCATTTGTCATTTGTCATTTGTCATTTCCCTCCATACGTCCCGCTCACACGAGTATTCCGTTTACCCGCGCGAGGGCAACGATGGCGGCGGTTTCACCGCGGAGGCGGCGGGGTCCGAGGGAAAGGATGTCAGCGCCGCGGGCGCGGAGCAGATCGATCTCCACGTCGCTGAAGCCGCCTTCGGGACCGATGAACAGCGCGAGCGGACGCTCGTCGAACGTCAGCGCTTCCAGCGTCGCATGCCCGGGCGCCTGTTCGTGAAAGGCCAGCAGGCGCATACCACCGAGATGATCCACGACATCCGGCAGCGCACGGGCTTCCCCGATATCGGGTATCTTCCCGCGGAGACACTGCTTCGTTGCCGCCTCGGCCAGCTTGCGCAGACGGTCGGTTTTCACCCCGTGCGCCACGGTGCGTTCGGTCATGAGTGGAATGAAGGACGTCATTCCCAGCTCCGTCCCCTTCTCCAGCAGCCAATCCATCTTCGAAGGATTCTTCAGCACGCCCTGCAGCAGCGTGACCTCCACCGGCAGCTCGTTGAAGCGCCGGTGTTTCGCCTCCGCGGTGCAACGCGTTTCCTCCCGCCCCACATCCTCGATCACCGCCTCCACCACATCACCGCCACCGTCCCCGACGAGAATCCTCACCCCGACTTTCAACCGCAGTACGCGGAATAAATGATGATGTTCGGGGCCCGTCAGAATGATGGTAGGGGCGGAGATTGTCGGGGCCAGGAAATAATGCATCGGTTCGACGAATGACAAATGACAGATGACAAATGACAAATCACAAGATAACGAGAATCTGCTACTTTGAACGCGCTCTGAGATACCTGATGAAACCCGCCAATTGCCGGCTGACATTCACAGCGATCGTGCGGATTTCCCGCAGCGTGTCCACGTCCATCATTCCCTCTCGTATTGCTTGATTCAATAGGGAACGAACCTCGCCACAGGAGCCTTTCGCGATGACAAGGAACTGTATGAATTCGCGGCGGGAACCCCGCTCGAAACCTTCGGCGATATTATTCGTGATGGATATGGCCGATCCTCGCAACTGATCCGCATAACGATAGTCACCACTGTTTCGCGCATGCCGAACCAGAGGAATCACCCGTCCATTTAACGTGTCCGCCAGCTTCCACACCGGCAAATCCTCGAAACTTCGATATAGCATTCGACTCTCCCTGAATACGAATGCCACAAGCTACACGACACGGGATATCAAAACAGTACATTTCCCGCTCCCTGAATCCCCAATCCCCAAATTTGTCATCTGTCATCTGTCATCTGTCATTTGTCATTTGTCATCTGTCATCTGTCATCTGTCATTCTAAAAACTCGCGCCCACATCCAACACCCACTCCCCCCGTCCGGATTCGTCGAACGCACGATCGACGCGGAAGACGGTGCCGTATGGCAGGAGAAAATGCAGGCCCGCGCCGTAGCCGTAGGGCATGGGGGAGGCGAAGGGCCGCTCGTGTTTGTTCCACACCGTGCCGGCGTCGAAGAACAGGGCGGCGTAGAGGCCGAGCTTCCACGTGCGGAATTGCTTGATGGGTACTTCGGGCACATGCAGGTACATGCGGGGCACGATGGGGATGCGGAGTTCGACAAAGGTGCCGAGGATGTTTTCTCCTTCGCGCTCCTCATCGAAATGTCCGCGTGTCCGTTCGGAAAACCCGAAGTAGAAATGCGAGTAATTGGGAATGGCGGGTCCGCTGCTCAGTCCGGTGAAGGCACGGAGCGCAAGCGAGAGTTCTCCGGTGATCGGCTGGTAGGCGCGCAGGTCGACAACGTAGGCCGCCATGTCGACGTCACCGAGACCGAACCCCTTTTTCACGATGGCGGCAGTACCGTAAAGGCCGCTGGTTGGATATTCGGCGAGGTTGCGGGTGTCGTGTTTCGCTCCGAGGTTCAGGGTGATGTAGCGGTCGATGCCCGTCGGAGAGATGGTGCGTCCCGTACGGTTTTCCGTCACGCCGATATAACTGAACCCCGCACTGATCCAGGCGCTGTGATAGGCATTGAAACGTTTGCCCAACGTCTGGAAGAACGCATAATGAATCTCACGGAAGTTCGGTCCTTCGCCGCGTGCGCTGCTGCTTTTGTTCTCGATGCTGGAGTAACCGAACGACGTCTCGGTAAACAAGGCGTTGTGTCCCTTTCCGAAGACCCAGGGATTCCTGTAGCTGAGCGAGGCCCAGGGATTGAAACCGAAGGCGCCTCCGGCGAAGAGCTTTTCATTGCGTCCGCGCAGGTTCTCGTGTTTCACACCCAAACCGAAATTCCACTTGTTCCAGTCGCGGTCGATGATGCCGATGATGGGGACGGGATAGAGGAACCAGCGCTCATCGACTTCGATGAGCAGAATGGTACTATCCAGCGGCGGCCAACTGATCTCGACCCGATTGAAAAGTCCGAGACTGTAGATGCGCGATTTCGAATACTCGATTTCCTCGACGTCGATGGTGTCGCCCACCTGTAGCGAAAGTTCGCGCACGATGATTTCGGGTTTCGTGACCTCGTTACCGAACACGGCAAAGCCGGTCACCACAGGAGCGCGGGGTGGCAGGTCGATGTCCCCCTCCTGCGCGAACAGGCACGGCAGGGGTGAAAGCAGCTGCAGCGCGGTGACAAGCGCGAGGAATCGGAAAACGGACATGGTCATGGACAGGGTGATGCTGGAGAACGCCAGGCGTTCAGAAGCGCAGCGTGAAGGTGGCGGTGGCGGTCAGGTCGGCGCGTCCGTCGGGGAGCCGCTGCAACCCGGCACCGGAGTGCAGCTCGACGTGCTCGTTGAAGCGGGCGGCAGCCCAGGCAGCGTCGACCGCGCTCAGCACGTGGTTGAAGATGACCAGGTTGACGAGAAGGTCGGCCGTGTCGTAATAGCTGTTGGCGTCGCCGCGCAGACCGGAATAAAAGAGAAAACGATCCGATGGATTCCAGTAACTCCCTTCCTGCTTGTCGTCCCAGCCGTAGGAATACTGGTTGTACTTTCCGATCAGCTCGTAATACTGCTGGTCACCATACGGCGGCAGGCGATGCGAGAACTGCGGGATGGCCATTTCCGTGGTGTGCATCTGCTCCCAGTTGACCCGCTGCCACGACGGCAGGGAAATGTCAGGGTCGATGTCGATAGTGACCGCCTTGTCGCCACCCGGGAAGTCCTTTGCATTCGCGTTGAGCCACTCGGCGTATTTTACCACGTTCCAGTGCTGGTTGGCGTAGGCCTCGAACTCCACGGTCTTCTCGTCGCCGAGACGGTTCTGTTCGCTCATGAAATACCATCCTGCACCTTCAAGCGCGGCAAAGACACCCGCCAGCACGTAGCTGCCCGCGTACAGTTCGCCCGTGCCGGGAATGATCGCGGAAAACAGCGCCGCCAGAAACGGAGAACGGCGGCCCTGCGCGGCGGCCGGTGCGACCGGACGCAACGCATCAGCGAACACGGCCGATGGACCAGCGGCGGCGTACGATGTGCCGTAACCTTTCATTTCAAGCGTGAGGGAAACGGGCACCTCGCCCGGTTCCGCGTCTGCGGCCTGGGTTGGCTCGAGGGCATGGCCGGGCTCTAAAACACGGGCAGACTCTCCTGCTTGGGCGTGAAGAAGGAGCGGGAAGGCGGTCAGAAGGATAAGGAGATAACGCATAAAACCAAGCTCTTGTCTATCCATGTAAGCTACTCGGGGCTGTGACCTCGCGCAAGGCACGATATTGTCACCCGCGCTGCGTTGGGGAACGGGACTCAGAACGCAGGGGCCTCGTCGGGAGGTGGCAGGGCTGCGGCCGGGAAGCGTGTTTCCAGATTCTCGAAGCGGGCGTATTCGGGAATCCATGCGAGATCGACCTCGCCGATTTCGCCGTTGCGCTGCTTGGCGATGATCACCGAGGCCCGACCGCGTTCCTCGGGCGGGGCGTCCTGGTCCTTGTTGCGATGGATGAACATCACCACGTCGGCGTCCTGTTCGATGGAACCCGACTCACGGAGATCGGCCAGCATGGGCTTGCCTCCCGTGCGCTGCTCGACGCTGCGGTTGAGCTGCGAGAGGGCCATGACCGGGACGCGCAGATCCTTTGCGAGTCCTTTCAGCGAACGGCTGATGGTCGCGATCTCGCGCTCGCGGCTCTCGCGCACCATGGGTGCGGACATCAGCTGCAGGTAATCGATGATGATCAGCTGCACACCGTGTTCGTGCACCATGCGCCGCGCCTTCGCGCGCAGTTCGAGAATGGAAATGCCCGGCGTGTCGTCGATCAGGATGCTCGAACGCTCGAGCTTGCCGACGTACTTCGCCAGCCGGCTGAATTCCTCTTCCCGGATACGACCGGTGCGCACCTGCTGCATGTTCACACGCGCCTCGGCGCAGAGCAGGCGCAGCGCGAGCTGGTCGCTGGACATTTCAAGACTGAATATACCCACCGGCCGGTCGTAATCGATCGCGGCGTTGCGCGCCAGGGAAAGCGCCAGCGCGGTCTTGCCCATGGAGGGACGCGCGGCGAGAATGATCAGATCCGTGGGCTGCCATCCGCCGGTCTTCACATCGAGCAGGTCGTAACCCGACGGCACGCCCGTCACGCCGGTGTGATCCTTCGACATCTGGTAAATGCGGTCGAGCAACGGCTTGACGATTGTGCGCACCTCGACGAAGCTCTGTTTGATGTAGCTTTCCGAGAGCTTGAAAATCTTTTCTTCTGCCGAGTCGATCAGCTCGAAGGCGTCGGCGCTTTCGAGATACGCGTCGCTGACGATGCCGGTGGAAATCTCGATCAGGTTTCGTTTGATTGCCTTCTCGAGCACGATGCGGCAATGATACTCCACATGCGCCGGAGAGACCACTTCGCTTGTCAGCTCGGTCAGGTAATACAGCCCGCCGATCGTCTCGAGCTGATTCTGCCGGCGCAGCACGTCTCCAATGGTGATCAGGTCAACGGGCTGCTGCTTCTGGAACAGCTCGACGATGGCGTCGAAAATGCTGCGATGCGCATCCTTGTAAAAGGCCTCGCGTGTGAGCAGGGAGAGGACATTGGAAATCGTGGCCTCGGGCTGCAGCAGCATCGCACCCAGCACCGCCATCTCCACGTCCACCGCCTGCGGCGGAACATGACCGTGTCTGCCGCCGCCGCTGCGTGGCGCGGGCGCCTGACCGCTGTCGCTGCGGGGACGCTCGTCCTGCACCGGAGGGGACGCCTGCACCGGAGGGGACGCTTGACTCTCAATAGGCTGCGGAATGTCGGACGATGTCACGTTGCCTGCTTCAATGGTCGTTGATATCGGGGAATGGGTAATCTACGGAGATCGATTGAATATCCCTCGGTCGGGTGATGTCATCCTCGTACAGCCGCGACTATTTCTGTTCCGTCTCCAGAATTTCGTCGTAGAGCGAACGGAATTTTTGCACGTCCTCCCAGGTCGGTCGTTTCCAGTTGGGATTGCGCAGCAGTGCGGCGGGATGATAGGTCACGATGAGCGGGATGCCCTGGTACTCGTGTACTGTTGCTCGCAGTTTCGTGAGAGAATCGTTGCTGCGCAGCAGCGTCTGCGCGGCGATGCGTCCAACCGCTAGCATGATTTTCGGCTGCAGCAGCGCAAGCTGCCTGTGCAGGTAGGGCTCGCACTGTTCGACCTCGCTCGCCTGTGGATCACGGTTATTTGGCGGACGGCATTTGAGAATGTTGCAGATGAACACTTCTTCCCGAGTGAACTGTACCGCTTCGAGAATCTTCGTGAGCAGCTGTCCCGCGCGCCCGACGAAGGGCTCGCCATGTTTGTCCTCGTCCGCCCCCGGGGCCTCGCCCACGATGACGACGTCCGCCTGGGGATTGCCCACACCAAACACAAAGCGGTTACGCGTCGCGCCCAGCGGACACTTCTGGCAGTCGTGGATCAGCGATTCCAGATCGGCGAGGCTTGAGGCATGTATCCATGACTCCGCCACGGCGCCGCCGATCTCCGTCAGACCCTGCGAGGCCAGCGCCGCACGGCGCAGAACCTCTTCATCGATGTACAGGTCGTTGCCGTATCGTTCTTTCTGCTGACGAAAATATCGTGTGAGTTCTGACATGGGTAATGTTGCAGGGCTGCGCCCGCGGTGATGGATGGAGAGAGGTTGGAAAATCTCGATGCGTTCGCCATTAGCCATTAGCCATCAGCTATCAGCCATACGATCGCGAAGCGATCGCCAGCGCACGGTCGAGGATGATGTCCGCCAGGGCAGTCTTGGGCATGCGGGCAAGTTCTTCGACACTGCCGTCGGCGAACAGCAGCGTGGCCACATTTGTGTCGGAGCCGAACGCGGCTCCTTCGACGCGGGGGTTATTCAGGACAATCATGTCCGTATTTTTCTCGCGCAGCTTGCGTTCCGCGTTCGCGCGTTCGTTCTCGGTCTCCAGCGCGAAGCCGACCAGCGTCATGCTTCCCTTCCGCTCGCCGAGCGTGCGGAGAATGTCCGGTGTCCGTCGGAGCACGAGCTGCATTCCGTCGTCGCCTGGACCTTTCTTGATCTTTTCGTTTGCGGGCGATTCGGGTGTGAAATCAGCGACGGCGGCGGAGAGAACACAGATGTCCTGCTCCCCGGCGCGCGCGATCACGGCAGCGTGCATGTCTTCGGCGGAAGTGACATCGATGCGTTCGACACCATCCGGCGTTTCCAGAGTGACGGGTCCGGCCACGAGCGTGACGCTGGCGCCGCGGTGGGCGGCTGCGGCGGCAACCGCGAAGCCCATTTTTCCGGAGCTGCGGTTCCCGATAAAGCGGACAGGGTCGATGGCCTCCTGCGTTGGACCCGCGGTCACGAGCACGCGTTTCCCGTCGAGATCTCCTGCGCGGGGTGCGAAAAACGACTCGACGGCGGCCATCAGCACGGGCATGTCCGGAAGACGGCCGGGACCGACCAGGCCGCTGGCGAGTTCGCCGCTTTCCGGTTCGATGATGGTCACTCCCCTGCGACGAAGAATGTCGATGTTCTCCTGCGTGGCGACGTGCACGTACATGTCGGTGTCCATCGCCGGCGCAACAACGAGGTGACAGCGCGCGGCCAGGGCCAGCGAGGTCAAGGCGTTGTCGGCCATGCCGTGTGCGAGCTTCGCAATCGTGCTGGCCGAGGCGGGCGCGATCAGGAAGAGGTCGGCCCAGATACCGAGATGGATATGCCAGGTGCCTTTTGACCGATCGGCGGGAAACATGTCGAGCACGACGTCGGCCTGGCTGAGCGTGGCCAGCGTGAGCGGTGTGACGAACTCGCAGGACGAGGGCGTCATCACCACGCGCACTTCCGCGCCGGCCTTGACCAGCTCACGGACGAGAAGCGCCGCCTTGTAGGCGGCGATGCTTCCGGTCACCCCGAGGACGATATGTTTGCCGTGGAGGGACACCGAACCAGGATCAATCTTCTTTGTAGCGGTAGGTAATGTGCTCGCTCATGAGATCATCGACCGCACGCTGCGTCGGCTTGGCCATCTTCTCGAATTCGATGCTGATGCGCATCTGCTCGGGATTGGTCTCGATTTCCTCCTCGGAATCCGAGCGTGTCGTGAACATCTCGAGTTCCTCGTTGAGGCGGATTTTGATCTCTTCGTTGATCTGTCGCGCACGATTCGAAAGCACCACGATGGCTTCGTAGATGTTTTCGGCATGCGAGTCGATGACAGTGAGATCAAGGGGAGAAAGAGACATGGGGGCTCCTGTATGCTGATGAATCGTTATCTGTCAATTCCTGTTCATGTGCGAGGCGACGACACCCGCCACTTCGGGGATCGATCGCGCGAGGTCGTCGTTGAGCACCGTATGGTCAAACAGCGGGGCCTGCTCGAGTTCCCACGCAGAACGCTGCATGCGGCGATCGACCACTTCTTCGCTGTCGGTACCCCGGTGCTCGAGACGCTGCCGCAGAACATCGAGGCTCGGCGGCAGAATGAAAATCGTGACGGCGGCGTCGCCGTAAAGACGCTTGATCGACAGGGCGCCCTTGACGTCGATGTCGAACAGCATGTGGCTACCGTTCTCCAGCACGCGGTCGATTTCCGACTTCAGCGTGCCGTAGAGATTGCCGTAGATTTCTTCCCATTCGACCAGACCGCCGTCCGCCACGCGGGCTTCGAACGCGTCTCGGGAGAGAAAGAAATAATCCTTGCCGTCGGTTTCACGGGGACGGCGTGGGCGTGTGGTTGCCGACACCGAAAATCGGAGCGACGGAAACTGGCGGAGCATGCTCCGCGCGATCGTGGTCTTTCCTGCCCCGCTGGGGGCGGACAGCACAAAGAGCATCGCGTGTCACTCGATATTCTGTATCTGCTCGCGGATACGTTCCAGCTCCTCCTTGACGCCCACCACGAGATGCGCGATTTCGGGGTCGTAGCTTTTCGCACTGATGGTATTGGCCTCACGGTTCATTTCCTGAAGGAGGAAGGACAGCTTCCGCCCTTCGGAGACATCGGAGGCCAGCATTTCAAGAAAGAACTTGGTGTGGCTGCGAAAGCGGACCAGTTCCTCGGTGATGTCCATTTTATCTGCGAGTATGGCCACTTCCATGTCCAGACGGGTCGGATCCAGTTTTTCATCGGCAAGCAGACTGCGCAGGCGTTCCTGCAGCTTGTCCCGCTGCACCACCGCGCGGCCTTCGGCCATCTCCGCAATACGGCCGATCGCCGTCTCCATCACAGACACGCGTTCGGCGAGGTCACGCGTGAGTTCCTCGCCCTCCTTGCGGCGCATGGTGAACAGCGCGGCGACGGCCTGCCGCGTGCCTTCCTCGATCAGCTGCCACTCGGCGTCGGGCAGGTCATCCTGCTCCTCCAACGAGAAAATATCGGAGAATTTCATCAGGTGTTCCAGTGTCACCGGTTCGACGAGCCCCGTCGCGTCGCGCAGTTCCGTCAGCATGCGATGGTAGGTCTTCGCCGCAACCAGATCCACGTGCAGCGGACTCTCCGAACTGCCGTTCACCTTGTCCACCGACACCGTGAGATTCACCTTGCCGCGCTTGAGCTGTGCGCGCACCAGTTCCTTCAGGTCCAGCTCCCGTCCCTGCAGATGCTTGGGCACGCGCGCGGAAA
This sequence comes from Bacteroidota bacterium, assembly GCA_018224415.1. Taxonomy (GTDB): domain Bacteria; phylum Bacteroidota; class Ignavibacteria; order SZUA-365; family SZUA-365; genus SZUA-365. The sequence goes on from JAGTUZ010000097.1 coordinate 9,170, forward strand.
ATTCATAGAAGCGGCTGTTGACCGAGCGGATCTCGACAGACACCGTCATCCCTTCGCCGGAGAGCGTCGCGTTCCCGAAACCTGTCATGCTGATCAGCATCCGCGTTCACCTGTAAAAGTGTGCAACTCGTTACGAACTGGAAAGATAGGGAGATTTCACGACGGATACAATGGAGAATCGGAGTAGTAAGAGAGGCGGTTACTACTCGCATTCTACCTTTTTTCCTGAAATCAACTATGTTACCATTTGACTTTCTCACACCCACCGCAGCGAAAATGAAAGGCAGACCCCTCCCCGCGAATTTCAAGATCGTGCTCGTCGTGATGGCATTGGGCATCGTGATCGGCGTATTGTTCTATACGCAGACCATCGTCGAGAAACTGCAGGAACGCGAACGGCAGAGCGCGGACCGGTACACAAAAGCATTCGAGTACATCGTCAAGGACGCTTCTCTGACCGGCGACTACACGTTTGCATTCAGCATCATCGAGAACATCGACTTTCCCATCCTGATGACCGACCCGGACCTTGTGCCGGTCAGCAGCCAGAACCTCGCGATCGATTCGAGCGCGCTCACGCCGGAGGAAATCATTCGGGAGCATGAGCGCCTGCGCGACGAATTTGCCGAGGTGAATCCCCCGATCGTTGTCACGTACAACGATACAATGGTGCTCAACTACGTGTATTACGACGAATCGGACTTGGTCAAGCAACTCCGCGCCCTGCCGTACATCGAGATCCTCGTTGCGTCGATGTTCATCCTCATTGGCTACATCGGCTTCAGTTATATCAAGCGCAGCGAGCAGGCGAACATCTGGGTGGGCATGTCGAAAGAAACCGCGCATCAGCTGGGTACGCCACTGTCCAGCCTCCTTGGCTGGCTCGAGCTGCTACGCGGACAGCGGGACCGTCCGGAGGAAATGGCGCAGACGCTCGACGAAATGGAGAAGGACGTCAGCCGCCTCAACCGCATCGCTCTCCGCTTCTCGAAGATCGGTTCCAAACCGCAGCTCGACGAGCAAAACCTGATGGACACCATCCGCAAGAGCGCGGACTACTACCGACGGCGCACGCCGCAGTTCGGGAAAAAGGTGGAAATTGTCGTGCCTGAACTGCCGGAAGTCCGCGCCCGCTATAACGCGGAACTGATGGAATGGGTGTTCGAGAACCTCATCAAAAACGCCCTCGACGCCATGGAGCAGAACGAAGGCCGCATCGAATTCTTCATCCAACCCGGCCACCGTCATGTCACTATCGATGTGCGCGACACAGGCAAGGGCATGGACCAGCGCATGAAAAAGGACATCTTTCGTCCAGGCTTCTCCACGAAAAAACGCGGCTGGGGGCTTGGCCTGAGTCTTGCCCGCCGCATCGTGCAGGACTATCACGACGGGAAACTCTTCGTGCACGAAACGGCACCCGGTAAGGGCAGCACGTTTCGCATCCACCTCCCAGCGTAATCGAGATCGAGATCGAGGTCGAGATCGAGTTCGAGTTCGAGTTCGAGTTCGAGTTCGAGTTCGAGATCGAGTTCGAGTTCGAGATCGAGTTCGCGATCGAGTTCGAGTTCGAGTTCGAGTTCGAGTTCGAGTTCGAGATCGAGTTCGAGATCGAGGTCGAGATCGAGTTCGAGTTCGAGATCGAGATCGATTGCGAGATCGATTTCGCACTATGGATCTCGCAGCCTCCATACCACCGTGACGATTGCAGGTTTCCCATGCCATCAGGATTCACCACCGCGTCGTGTCGACTCCAACACGTGCTCGTGCGCGTGCTCGTTCTCGTTCTCGTTCTCGCCTCTCCGCTGACCGCGTTCGCACAGAGCGCTTACCCGGGTACCCACCCCGACCCCGCCTCCCAGGTGGACCCCTTCCTCGGCACGGGCGGACATGGTCACACCTTCCCGGGTGCGACGATGCCGTTTGGGATGGTGCAGGTGAGTCCGGATGCGGGAACGTCGGGGTGGGACTGGTGCTCGGGATATCATGCCTCGGACTCCGCTGTTATCGGCTTCAGTCACACGCATCTGAGCGGCACGGGCTGCGCGGACCTGGGTGACGTGCTGCTGCTGCCGACGACGTCCACCAACACCCTGGACCGCCGGTGGCGGACTCCCTACGACCACGCGCATGAGGAGGCGTCGCCGGGCTACTATCGCGTGCTGCTTTCCGACGGCATCGAGGTGCAGCTCGGCGCCTCGCGCCGCTGCGGCGTGCAGCTGTACTCCTTCCCCGCGGCGGATTCGATGCTGGTCGTCCTGGACCTGGGTTACGGACAGGACGACCGTCCCACCGGCTGCAGGCTCACCGTCGGCAGCGATACGCTCCTCACGGGCTATCGCTACTCCACCGGCTG
>JAGTUZ010000098.1 GCA_018224415.1 Bacteroidota bacterium
ACGCGCCGCGCTCATGGCCACCCTGCTGCTCGGCGGCACGCTGTTCCAGCGCGGTGGCAGCAGCGTCAACGCCCTCGGCGCGGCCGCGGTCGTCATTCTCCTGCTCGATCCCCTGGCACTGTTCGGCCTGAGTTTCCAGCTTTCTTTCGCTGCCGTGCTCGGCATCCTGCTCTTCCACGAACGCATCGTCGCGAGCCTCACCGTCCTGCTGCCGCGGCGGCTGCGGTGCAAGGCGGCCGACGGCCTGCTTTCCCTCTTCGCGCTCACGCTTGCCGCGCAGTCCCTGACCGTACCGCTGCTCGCCGGAGGTTTCGGAGAACTGAGCATCGCCGGACTCGCCACGAATCTCGGGGCCGTGCCACTGGTCTTTGTTGTTGTTGCCTGCGGCATGGTTTCGCTGCTCGCCTCTTTCATGTGGACGGCAGGCGCCGCGTCGCTCGCCGCCACGGCCGGCGGTGCGCTCGACCTGGTGGTACTGCTCTCGCATGCGCTCTCATCGCTTCCGCTCGCGGTGGTGGATGTGCCCGCGTTTCACCCGGGTGTCTGGATTCTGTACCTTGCCTGCATCGTCTATCTCTCCGCCACCCCGGGCCGCATGCGTCAGAAACTCTTCCTTCTCAGCCTGCTTGTTGTCACCGCCGTCGTCGGCGGACTCTTCGCCCTGCCCTCCCCGCCCGAGCGCCTGCGCGTGACCTTTTTCGACGTGGGACAGGGAGACGCAGCGCTGGTGGAAATTCCCGGCCAGCTTCCCTGGCTGATTGACGCGGGACCGGGCGACGCAAAAATGAACAGCGGCACGCAGGTGATCCTTCCCGCCCTGCGCGCGGCGGGCATCAATCGGCTTCGCGCAATTGTCATCACGCATCCGGACAACGACCATGCGGGCGGGGCGCCCACGGTGATCGAAAGCGTGTCCGTCGACAGCGTGTACGTCGCGTGCGCATGGAGCGATCGTGGGGATGCCGGCCGCGTGCTCTCCGCGGCGCGCGCGCGCGACGCCGGCGTGCGGGACATTCGTGCAGGGGAACGCTTCGATTGCGGCTCCCTTGCCCGTTTCTATGTCCTCTCCCCTCCCCCGGACGACTGTGAACCCTCGAACAACAACTCCGTTGTGCTTCTGCTGGTCTACGGCACAACACGCTTCCTGTTCACCGGAGACGCGGAGGCCGATGCGGAACGCCGGATGATCACACGTTATGACGCCTTCCTGCGTGCGGATGTGCTCAAGGTCGGACATCATGGCAGCACGACCAGTACCACACCGGGTTTCGCCGTGAAAGTAAAACCGAAACACGCCGTCATCTCCGCCGGAAGGAACAACCGCTTCAACCACCCCCGCCAGGAAATCCTCACCCGCTTGCGCCTCGTCGGCGCCGAAATCCACCGCACCGACATCGAGGGCGCGATCATTTTCGAATCCGACGGCCACCAGGTGCGGAAGCTGCAGTGGAATCGCTGAGGTATCGCTCCTGCCTTCTCCCCTCTCTTATTCCTCCATCTCACGCGAGGCGCGAAGCCGCTCCATGATGTCGTTTATCAGCGCCCGTTCTTCCCTGTCGTAGCCGACGTGGGTGAGCACGAGTCCCTGTGCCGGTGCGAGCATGGGCGCGCGACCGCGGTCACGCTCCTCGAGAATGGAAACGAAGTCGGACGGCGTGATGCGCCTGCGGCCGACATGCACCAGGCTGCCGACAAGGCAGCGGACCATCCCCTGCAGGAATCGGTTGGCCTTGATGTGGAAATGGGTGAGCGCACCGTCGCTCGTCCATTCTGCATGGAAGACATGACAGTAGTGATGCTGCATCGCCGGCACGACTTTCGCGAAGGCCTTGAAGTCATGCGTGCCTTCGAGGCAGGACACCGCCTCGCGCACCGCGTCGTGATCGATCGCCGGGTACAGACTCCACTGCCGGCGTCGGTCGATGGAGACGCGGCGGTGGACGATGGTGTATTCGTACGAACGCGAGGAAGCGGAAAATCGCGAGTGGAAATCCCTGTCCACGATCTCCGCGTCGTGCACGGTGATGTCGGCAGGCAGTTCGGCGTTCAGCGCATTGACCATGGTCCCGGCGTCGAGCCGGCAGGCGAGATCGAAATGCGCGACCTGTCCCGACGCATGCACGCCGCTGTCGGTGCGTCCCGCTCCGTGCAAACGCACGTGCCGGCGGAACAGACGCTGCAGGGCGGATTCCATTTCTCCCTGCACGGTGCGGCCGTTGGACTGGAACTGCCAGCCGAGAAAATCGCTGCCGTCGTACTCGACAAGCAGACGGAAGCGTTTCGCCGTTTCTTCGGTCATGTGCACTGTGTCGGTCATTGCGCTGTGTCGGTCATGGTGTTGGGGAAGATACCGTATCGAGAATGAATCCGAAATCCCGACGCGCGCCGGCCATGCGCTCGCGCAGATCCTCGAGCATCGGCGCGGCTCCGGTGAAGCCGAGCGCGGAGGCGAGCAGGCGTCGGGGCTCCTCGTCCTTCGGAAGCAGGTTTGACGGCGTGTCGACAAGCAGGCGGAGGAAGAGCTGCATGCGGCGAAGCACTTCGTAATGCCCGGCCAGCCGGCCGGCGGCGTCTGCGATCGCCGGATCATGGCGGCCCGCCTCCGCGAGCACCTCCATCGTGCCGCCGCGTGGCAGGCCCCGGTCGGAGAGCTGCAGCAGCTGTGCGGCGAATTCCGCGTCGACCAGTCCGCCGGCGGATTTCTTGATGTCGATGAAATCCGCTTGGCGGAAGCGGTTTTCCGGCTCCATGGCGAGACGCATGGCGCGGAGGCGTTCCACGTCATCGGAGGTCAACGGATGCGTCGCGCGCTGTTGCGCGATCACGGAATCGATCTCCGCGCCAAGACCACCGGCGTCGAAGGCAACGCGCGCACGGAGGAGGGACTGCCGCTCCCAGGGCGAGGCGCGCCCGGAGAGATACAGCCGCCACGCTTCGACGGACACGGCCAGCGGTGCGCTGCGTCCTTCGGGACGAAGCCGCGCATCGACCTCGTACAACGGCGGCACGACGCCCCCGCGCATGTCGGCGATGATGTCGCGCGCAAGGCGCTGTGCCCGTTCCTGTGCCGCCGGGACCGTGCCGGTGAAAAGCAGGATGACGTCGAGGTCGCTGCCCGGAACGAGTTCCGCGCTGCCGTATTTCCCCATTGCCAGCACGGCGAACGGAAAGGAAGCGTCGTGCCTCCGCCCGATGACACGGTGTAGGATGACATCGGCAACGCGCGTGAGCGCCTCGCCGTACGCACGCATCCCGCTGTCTCCCAGCAGCAACCCCGCCAGGGCGGACGTGCCCGCGACGAGCTGCAGGCGGGCGTCGTCGAGCCGGTCTTCCTCCCAGCTGCTGAACACCAGTTCCAGCGCCAGAGGATCGCGTGCGAGACCGCGCAGGGCCACCGGGGCCAGCGCCGCGAAACGCAGCAGCAGGCGGCGCGCGTCAGGATGTTCGAGATACGCAAGCCCGCCGCGTGAGCCGGCCGCAGCAACGAACTGTTCGATGCTCACGAACGCGGACAACGGCAACGGGCTCGCCGCGATGTCACGAAGAAGTTCCGGCATCACGGCGCGGAGCCGGTGACGTTCGTGCGTGGAGCGCGGGGCGCTGCTCCGGCCGTAGACCAGGTCGTGCAGCAACGGGCGCGCGCGCTCTTCCCGTGCCAGCACGGGAGGAAGGACCTGCATCTCCTCCTCCGTGACGGTGTCGGTCGCACCCAGCAACCCATCACATATACGGATGACATTTTCCTGTATCTGCCCGAGGCGCTGTTCGAAGGCCTCGACGTCGTCGAAACCGAGTACCCAAGCGAGACGCAGCAGTCCGGTGTCGGTCGGGGGAAGCGCATGTGTCTGTTCGAACTGGTCAATCTGCACCGCGTGTTCGACGCGCCGGAGGAAAACGTAAGCGTCGCGCAGCAGGGCCTCCTCCTCCGGAGCGAGCAGTCCCTCCGCGGCGAAGGCCTCCATGGATGCCATGGTCGACGGCGTGCGGACGGCTGCATTCTTCGCATGCAGCATTTGCAATGCCTGCAGGCTGAACTCGATATGCCGGATGCCGCCACGCCTGTGCTTGACATCGCGATCCGCGTTCCAGCGCTCCGCGAGACGCGACTGCACATCGGCGAGCAATTGCGAGGGCGGACGCAGCGTCGTGCGCGGATACACAAACGGGGCGATGCGGTGGAGGAATTCCGCGCCGAGGTCGGCGTCCCCCGCGCAGGGACG
>JAGTUZ010000099.1 GCA_018224415.1 Bacteroidota bacterium
AGACTCCTGGAAGATGACCAGGTGATAGGCAGCAGGTGTAAGCACAGTAATGTGTTTAGCTGAGCTGTACTAATAAGTCGTGCGACTTCCCTTGATTTTATTATTCTATGGGTTCCGTTCAGTGAACTTGTTAAAGCCATATTGGCCAATCTTCTGATATATATATTTAGTCCATGGTGACGATAGCGAGGGTGTTCCACCTCTTCCCTTTCCGAACAGAGTAGTTAAGCCCCTCAACGCCGATGGTACTTGGCGGGAGACCGCCTGGGAGAGTAGGAAGTCGCCAGGACTTTATTTTTAGAACCTAACGAGAAATCGTTGGGTTCTTTTTTTTTGTCCGAAATGAGAGGACGTGAGGACGTCAGGGCGTGAGGAGGGAGTGAAATACCCGATGCCGCCGCGCCTGATGCAACGTCATCCCCAATACCTTCTCCTCTCCGGACCAGTCCGGATAGACGGTGACGTTCACGTCCGGAAGCGTGGAGACCGATGTGTAGATCGGGTGGTTAGCCGGGAGCAGCATCAGAGAGTCGATCTCTGCGGTGGTAAACAACAGCAGTGTGTCACCCGAAGGGGAAGAGGAACGGGAAGGTTCTTCCGACGGGAATCGTCGGGCGAGAGCGGGAGAAAACACAACGGTCTGACTTCCCTGCCTGTCGATCCACGAACGCGTTTCCGCGTTCACATCGCGATCATGGCGATGTCGCAACCGCTCCCCTGCATCAATCTGCCAGGCAAGCGAAACGAGAATTAAGAGAAATGGCAAAACCTGGACGACGATGCGGAACGGACGCCAGGATACCCACTCCGAGGCCCAAACGAAACCGCGGGCGGCAAGTACTGCCATGAAGGGAAGCAGAAGCAGCAGGTTTCGCACAATCATGACCTGCTGGAAACTCATGTAGAGGAAGTATGTCAGGGGCAGGATCAGATACCAGATTCCTGCACGCCGCTGTTCTCGAAACAGTGATACGACGCCAACGGATACCGCACCTGCGATCAGCAGCGATACCATCGGCCACGGAGCCGGCGTGTCGAGGACGAGCCATCTCGTCATGGCAGCGGCATGCTCGAATCCTGGGGCGATGTTATGTCCCCAATGACCGGTGGAGTAATGACGCAGTTCTACAACCACATCGCCAACAAAACGAAACGGATCGATCAGGGCGCCGGGCGTCGTGAAGAGAAATATGCACGCGAACACAACACCCGCCTGCAGTATTGTCCGGCCACGAATTCCTTCCGATTCTTGCGGATTCCTCCAGACGAGGAGCAGGAAGAGAGGAAGCAGGAGAATGCCACCCTGGTACTTGATTCCGGCTGCGAGTCCCGCAGCCGCTGCGGAAAACAACACGTGCCGGCCGCGCCGGTCATCCAGAAGCGGATACATGAGCAGCATGCCGAGGGCGACGGCCATCGCAAGGAGGGCGTCGGGTGCGACCCAGCGCGCGTGATAGGCGAATTCCCAGGAAGCGAGAAAGAATCCTGCGGCGAGCACGGCTTCGAAACCGCCGCGCCAGCGAATGACAAGCAGAAATATCCACAGCGCGGTCAGGGCGGAGATCAGCAGGAAGAGCACGCGCAGGCGAAGGAGATAGGAGTGTCCTTCGATGAAACCGGCAGTCGCGGCGACAGCCTCGGACATCTCAGAGGTGGACGCTGCATCGAAGACGGACCCCAGGACCTCGGGCACGGCCGCGGCGAGACCGAGCTGATAACAGAATGAGGGATAGTTGTACCAGCCGGGGAGCATGACACCACTTCGAAGCGAAGCGGCGACGGAGCCGGTGATGCGTCCTTCGTCCCAGTGATGGCCGAAATCGATTCCCGCCACCCCGGCATACAACCAGGCGGAGAGCAGCACGGCAAAGGCGATGGTGTGTCGGCGCATGCGCCAATATACAACCGATGGCACACTCTTGTGAAAGGGGAGCGATGGTATCCCTATTCTCTGTATATTGGACAATGACCATTGTCACCGTCATGATTGCCGTCTTCGCGCTCAACCTCCCCTTCGGATACTGGCGCAGCACAACGCGGAAATACAGCCTTCCGTGGGTTCTCGCCGTCCACCTTCCCGTGCCCGGCGTGATCGCGCTTCGTTTGTTTTCCGGTATCGGCTTCGAACTGTATACCGTCCCCCTCCTCGTCGCCTCGTTTTTCGCCGGACAGTACGCCGGTGCACGCCTGCACGCATGGATACACGAACATTCTCGCATCGATGCCACGGGTTGCCTGGTGATGGATCTGTATCACAGTCTCCGCCGCGGCTGATTCCCAGCCGTTCCATCACCCAGTCTGTTAATGCGCGTCCGGGAACATCGCTTCCACTGCTGTGGCCACCGTGGCCTCGTCCACCAGGAACGGGATCGTGATGTGTCCTTCACCCTTGTGCTTCTCGTTCCAATCACGGACGGTGGCGATGGCGTTGTCGTTGCGCGCCCAGTTGCGGCGGGCGACTCCGCCCATCACGTCCCAGCTGAGACCGGAACGGATGATCTCGTCCATGCGCCCGGAACCGTCGAGCACGATGCCGTTGCCGCCGTTGCTCGAACGTCCGATGCCCACGCCGCCGCCGTTGGAGAGCACGACGAGCGTCATGCCGCGCGCCACGTTGCCCGCGAAGCACTGCACGCTCATGTCGGCCGTGACGTTCGAGCCGTCGTTGATATTGGCGGTCTCGCGGAAAGGAGAATCGGTGCCGCTCACGTCGTGATGGTCGCGGCCGAGGATAACCGGACCGATTTCTCCGTTGCGGATCATCTCGTTGAACTTCAGCGCGATGCGCACGCGGCCCTCTTCGTCTGAATACAGGATGCGTGCCTTCGTGCCGACCACGAGACGGTTTTCCTCCGCGGTGGCGATCCAGTGATGATTGTCGCGGTCCATAGGACTGCGGTCGGGATCGATGCAGGCCATCGCGGCATGATCGGTCTTGCGCAGGTCCTCGTCCTTCCCGCTCAGGCACACCCAGCGGAAGGGACCGAAGCCGTAATCAAAGCACATGGGCCCCATGATGTCCTCGACATACGACGGCCAGATGAAGCCCTCGGTGGTGTCGCGGCCGTTGCGCGCGATGTCGGTCTCGCCGGCGTCGAAGATCGAGGCCATGAAGCTGTTGCCGTAATCCCAGAAATAGGATCCTTTCCCCACCATGCGACGGATCACCCGGTAATGGCGGCGGAGAGAATCGTCGACGAGTTGCTTGAAGCGCGCGGGATCGTTTTTCATGATGACGCGGCCCTCGTCGAAAGAAACCCCGGCGGGAGTGTACCCGCCTTCGTAGACGACATGACATGAGGTCTGGTCGGAGATCAGTTCCACGTGCACGTCATGTTGGTCGAGATACTCAAGCAGGTCAACCACATTGCCGTGATAGGCGATGGACACCGCTTCGCCCTTCTTGCGGTACTCGCGCATCCATGCGGCGATCTGGGCGAGGTCATCGGAGACGAGGCCAACCCAGCCCTGGCTGTGTCGCGTCTCGATGCGGCTCGCGTCGACTTCCGCGATGACGCCGATGCCGCCGGCGATTTCCACGGCCTTGGGCTGCGCGCCCGACATGCCGCCGAGTCCGGATGAAACGAAATACACACCGGTGATGTCCTTGTCCGCCGGAATGCCGAGGTACTTGCGTCCCGCGTTGAGCAGGGTGATGTACGTGCCGTGCACGATGCCCTGCGGACCGATGTACATCCATCCACCAGCGGTCATCTGTCCGTAATTCGTCACGCCCATCGCGGCGAGGCGGCGGAACTGCTCGGGATTGTCCCACTGCCCGATCAGCAGTCCGTTGGTGGAAATCACGCGCGGCGCGTCGGGCTTCGACGGAAACAGGCCAAGCGGATGTCCCGACGAGATGACCAGCGTCTGCTGCTCGGTCATCACCTCGAGGTAGCGCTTGATGAGCTGGTACTGCATCCAGTTCTGGCACACCTGCCCGGTTTCGCCGTAGGTGACCAGTTCGTACGGGTACAG